>JBDTSX010000358.1:0-5884 GCA_039930925.1 Acidobacteriota bacterium
CGCACTGGTGTTGAAGTCCGAGCCGGCCGCTGCCCCAGCGCTGGATCGCCTCGCCGGCACTTACGCCTTCACCGGTCCGCGCGCGGCGGCCGCCGGGTACGACGCGCGCGACGTGCAAATCGCTGGCACGCTCGATCAGGCGCGCGTCACGCTCGACGGACGCGCCACGGCGTTTGGCGCCACGGCCACCGCGCGCGGGTTCATCGTGACGCCTGCCCCCGGACGGCCGCTCGCCTTCGACCTTCAGGGTACGGCCGCCGGCGTTGACCTGCGCCGCCTGCCCAAGGACCTCGGCGCGCCGCCGCTCGCCACGCATCTCGGCGTTGCGAACTACCACGTCGTCGCTGACGGGCCGGCGATCCACGGCACCGCCGCGCTGCATCAATCGACCGTCGAGGGCATCACCATCGCGGAGGGGACGACGGGAGAGTTTGCCTTGACTGCCTCGACGATCTCCTATGGCGCACGCGGGGGCGTCACGAATCTCGATCTCCATCGTCTGGGCAGCGCGCTCGAGGTCGATGCGCTGGCGAAGCCGCTCTATGACAGCCGCCTGAATGGGTCGTTCGACGTCACCGGCAGCCTGCCGCGGACCCCGGTGGCGCCGAAGCGCCGTCGCGGTGCAGAGCCCGCGCCGTCCGCGATCGCCCTGATGAAGCTCGATGCGTCGGGGAGGTTTGCCGACTCGGATCTGATGGGCGGGCGTCTTCCGGATCTGGCGTTCGAGGCACACCTCGACCAGGGCGCGTTGACCGGACGCGCCGACGGCCGCTTCGAAGGGTTCAACCCGGCTGAGATCTCAGGCCGGAAAGACCTCGACGGCACGGTCAGCGGCAGCGTCGCGGCCAACTTCGCGATCAGGGACATCAACGCGCCAATCACCGTGAACGCGGTGACCGCGGACGGCAAGCTGGCGCTGACGGGCTCGACGGTCGGCGGCCTGCACATCGATACCGCGGACGTGGACGGCCGCTACGCCGCGCAGGTGGGGGAGATCAGGAAGCTGAACGTCAGCGGACCCGACGTGAAGCTCGACGCTTCCGGCCGGATGTCGCTCGACCGCACCACGGACTCGAACCTGAAGTATCACGTGGAGGCGATCAACACTCCCGAGCTCGCCAAGCTGGCCGGGCAGACCGGCGTCGGCGGCACCGCGGTTCTCGACGGCACGCTGACGGGTAATGCGGCGTCGCTCAAGGCTACCGGCACACTGAACGGCAGCAACCTCTCGTATCAGGACAACAACGCGCTCGATCTGAACAGCCAGTACACCGTCACGGTCCCCGAGCTCGACTTCGCGAAAGTGCACGTGCAGGCGGCGACGGACGCGACGTTCGTGTCGATTGCCGGCAACCAGCTGAATGCGATCACGGCGACCACGACCTACGGCGAGCAGCGGATTGACTTCACCACCACCGTCACGCAGAAGACGCGGGTCCTCGATGCGCGCGGCGAGGTCCTCCTGCATCCGGATCATCAGGAAATTCACCTTCCGCAACTGGCGCTCCAGACCCAGGGCGTGGAGTGGCGGACGGCTCCTGGAAGCACCGCGACGGTGCTCTACGGCGGCGGCGGAGTGCAACTGAAGGACGTCCGGCTGGTCAGCGGTGATCAGTCGCTCGACGTAAGCGGGACGCTCCCGACCGCGACGTCGTCCACCCTCGGCGGGATCGAAGTGCACGCCCGCAATGTGGACCTGCAGCAGATCCAGATGCTGATGCTCCAGGACCGCGGCTTCGGCGGCAAGCTGACCGCCGACGCGAAGATCTCCGGGACGACCGCCGCGCCGACGATCGACGGCCACGCGGAGATCCACCAGGGGTCGTTCCAGACGTATCACTACGACTCACTGGTTGCCAACGTGAACTACGGCGGTCCGCGGATCGGGATCGACGCCACGCTGCAGCAATCGCCGACCGAGTCAATCACGGCGAAGGGCAGCGTGCCGGCGTCGCTCCTGAGTGCGGCACCGTCGGCCGGGGGCACCGGGCACATCGAGCCGCCGGCTGGCGAAGGGCTCGATCTGCAGGTTACCTCGACGGCGATCAACCTCGCTTTCATCCAGGCCTTCACCAACCAGCTCACGAACATCGCCGGCACGCTGAAGGCCGATGTCCACGTGACCGGCTCCGGCCAGGACCCGCACCTCAATGGCTTCATCGATATCGCCAACGGGGCGTTCGCGGTGCCACAGGCTGGCGGGACGTTCACCGGCCTCACGACGCGCATCGACCTCGACCAGGACGAGCTGCGGATCCGGAAGTTCGAGCTGATCGATCACAACAAGGAAAAGCTGACGATCTCCGGACAGCTGGCCGTTCACGCGCGGCAGGTCGGCGCGGTGAACATCAGCATCGACTCGGACAACTTCGAGATTCTTCACAACGAGCTCGGAGACATCCAGGTCCAGACCCGGTTGCAGGTCACCGGCGAGATCCGCAAGCCGCGGATCGTCGGGAGCGTGCGGCTCGACGCCGCCCGCGTCGAAGTGGATCGGCTCCTCGAGCTCTTTTACGACCCGTATTCGGTCGAGGCGCTGCCCAACGTGGTGTCGGCGGATCGCGGGGTGGAGAGCAGCGGCAGCGCTGAAGAGGCGACCGCGTCAGCGCTCAGGAAGGCGCAGTCCGGCGCTGCACCGGACGCCGCTCCCGCTGCCGAAGCGGCACCTGCACCTGCAGCTCCGACCGGCACCATTGCCGACAACCTCGCGCTCGACATCCACCTGATCGTCCCCGACAATCTGGTGCTTCGCGGCAAGAACCTCCGTCCGGGCGGCCCGACGGGCACGTCGCTGGGGAACCTGAACATCACCGTCGGGGGAGACTTGGCCGTCCGGAAAGATCCGGGCGGCCCGATTCTCCCGGTCGGTACGATCAAGACCGTTCGCGGCACCTACGAATTCCAGGGGCGCCGCTTCGATCTGGTACGGGACGGCACCGTCCGTCTGATCGGCACGGAGCAGATCGATCCGCTCCTGGACGTCACTGCGACCCGCGTGATTCCGAGCACGGGCGTCGAAGCGCGCATCCACATCACCGGCAGGGCCAGCCAGCCGGAGCTCGCGCTGACGAGCGATCCGCCGCTGCCGGAAAGCGACATTCTTGCGCTGATCGTCTTCAATCGCCCGGTCAACGAGCTCGGGACTGGGGAGCGGTCCTCGCTCGCGGCAACGGCCGGCGGCATCGCGACCGGCTTCCTGGCGGCGCCGCTCGGCGAATCGATCGGCAAGGCTCTGGACCTGGATCTCTTCGAGATCACGACCACGACCGATACGGGAGAGCTCGGCGCCGGCGTGACGCTCGGACAACAGGTGGGAGATCGGGCGTTCGTGAAGCTGCGCCAGCAGTTCGGCCAGAACAGCTTCACGCAGTTTCAGTTCGAGTACCAGCTCGCGCCGTTCCTGCGCCTCCAGGCCACCGCCGCGCCGCAGACCACCAACTCGGGGAACCGCATCAACGAGCATCGGATCGAGCGGGCCGGCGTGGATCTGATTTTCTTCTTCAGCTACTGAAGGCCCGCGTCGCAGCCGAGCGTCCGGCTTGAGCCGGTCGACGGCCTTCGCCCGAGTTCCCGTAGCGTCCGGCTTGAGCCTGGACGCCGGCTCAGTGCCTGCCGAGCAGCGCCACTTCGACCCGTGCGTCGTTGAAGCACGCACCGGCGCCAATGTCGGTCAGCGTATCGGGCACGAGCGAGTTCGAGGTCGATCCGTTGTAGGTGCTCTTGCGCCAGAGACCCTTTGCGATGGCCACGGTGCCGCGGCGTATGTTCGCGTCGAGCGTGACCGGGCACTGCACTTCGCCGAGCGCGTTGAACACGCGCACCGGATCGCCTGCGGCCAGGCCACGCGCTGCCGCGTCGTCCGGGTGCATGTGCAGGGCAGCTGGCCGTTCGCGCAACTCGCCGAGCGTCGAGGAGATGGTCTTTTCGCTGGCCGGAGAAATCAGCGCCAGCGGGAATTGCTCGGTGGCGGGATCGGGCTGATACCCGTACATCCCGAGAGGCGCCTCCGCGTCGAGCGCCGCGGGAAGGAGATCGACTTTCTCGTCCGGCGTGCGCGGGAAGACGTCCACGAACTGCACCGGTGCGCCGCCGAACGGCGGTGTCGCGTTACCGGTCTCCAGCAACTCCGCCGAAATGCCCGCGGGCAGCCGGCCCGCGATCCGCATCAGCGTCTCGATTTCCTCCTCCCGCTCGCCGAGGCCGAGACGGTTCGCCAGATCCGAGAACACTTCAGCGTTCGGCCGTGCCTCGCCGACCGGCTGAATCACCGGACGAACCAACTGCAGCGAGATCGGTCCATACCCCTTCGCGATGTCGTAGTTCTCGAGAAACGTGGTGGCGGGCAGCAGGACGTCCGCGTACCGCGTCGTATCGGTGAAGACCTGCTCGTAGACCACCGTGAACAGATCCTCGCGCTTCAACCCCTCCAGCACGCGATTCTGATCCGGCATCGTCGCCAGCGGGTTGCAGTTGTAGACGAACAGCATGTCGACGGGCGGGTCGGTGTACTCGAGCAGTGCGCGTCCGAGCTGGTTCATGTTGACCAGGCGGGTCGCGGGTTTCGGCGTGTCGTCCATCCAGGCCGCAGACTTGATGCCGTAGGCCGACGAGTTGCTCATCGAGAAGCCGCCGCCGCGCACACCGAACTTGCCGGCGACGGCCGGCAGCGCGAGCACGGCCGCCGCGGCGCTGCCGCCGTTGCGGTTGCGTTCGAGCCCCCATCCGCAGCGGACGAGCGCGGGGGAGGCGTCGCTGTAGATCTGCGCGAATCGGCTCAGCGCGGCCGCATCGATTCCGGCGATCTGGGCCGCCCGCTCGATGGTCCATTCGCTCGCCCGCGCGCGCAGGTCCGCGGCTCCGCGGGTGTGCGCCGCGAGGAAGGCCTCGTCAGCGAGTCCTCCCTCGAACAGAAACCGGTGCAGCGCGAGCGCAATCGGCAGATCCGTGCCGGGTCTCGGGGCCAGGTGCAGGTCGGCGAGCCGGGCGAGCTGCGTCGCGCGCGGATCGATCACGACCAGCGTCGCGCCCGCTTTCTGCGCTTCCCGCACGTAGGGGACGAGATGAATCCCCGAGGCGGACGGGTTGACTCCCCACATCACGATCAGTCGGGCGTGGAGGTAATCGGCGTAAGTCACGCCCGGCATCTTGCCGTAGAGCCCCTGGTTCGCGGCGCCGGTCGGCGCCGCGCACACCGTGCGCGCAAGCCGCGACGTGCCGAAGCCGCGAAAGAGCCTGGCGTCGGTGGTGTCCTGGGTCAGCAGGCCATTCGAGCCGCCGTAGCAGAACGGCAGGATCGATTCGGCGCCGGTCGTGTCGCGGATCTGTGTCATCCGCTGCGCGATCGCGTCGAGCGCTTCGTCCCAGGTCACGCGGGTGAAGACACCCTGTCCCTTTGGCCCCTTGCGGACTGCGGGATAGAGGAGCCTGTCCTCGCCGTAGAGGCGTTCGCCAAAGCCTCGCACCTTGGCGCAGATGTAGCCATCGGTGACCGGGTTGTCCGCGCTGCCGTCGATCTTGACCACCCGTCCTTTTTCGACCGTCACGTCGAGCGCACAGGAGTCGGGGCAATCGAGCGGGCACGCGGTGCGGATGGTGGTGTTTCCCCAGGATTCGTCAAGCACGCGAGGCATGCGTGATTATCTCATGGCCCAAGCGCGCGCAGTGATGGGACCGAGCCGCCCGACACCGTACAAGACAATCGCCGCAGCGACGTGTCGCGTGCGGCGATTTGCGGTCGAGAGCCTTTCAAAACCTGCCCTTCCGGCGACGCCGGACGGCACAGGCCATTCTGAAACCCACGTCCGCAGTGGGTAGATGGTTACTCGATGTCGGTACCGGAGCCGCCGCTCCCCATGTCGATTCCCGTCGCCCCTGAGCTCGGCGC
>JBDTSX010000359.1:0-5866 GCA_039930925.1 Acidobacteriota bacterium
GCCGGTCGACTCGAATCCCCACGTCCTCCGCAGGGGGGCTCACTGCGATTCGCTCCGCTCAACAGCCGGTCGACTCGAATCCTCAGGTCCTCCGCATGGGGGCTCACTGCGATTCGCTCCGCTCATCGCCGGTCGGCTCGAATCCTCAGGTCCTCCACATGGCGGTTCACTGCGATTCGCTTCGCTCATCGCGAGTCGGCAAATCCACACTGCCTCCACGGCGCGACTTCGCTTCGCTCATCGCGACTCGGCTTGTCCTCACTTCTCCGCCATCGGCGGCTCAGCGGGATTTCGCTCCGCTCATCGCCAGTCGGCTCGAATCTTCAGGTCCTCCGCGCGGGGGCTGACTGCGATTTCGCTCAAAATCCAACGCGATTTTTGCGGATGAGTCGGCGATCCCGGTTGAAGTGACGCGCACATGTTGTTACTCTCGCACGCAGGTTTTATGGCTCGCACCGCGACGGGACCGCCTCGCCAGAGGCTGCGCGGTGACCGTCCCAGGCGCCATGGACCATGCGGATTTTCCCGCTACTCCCAATGCGACGTCGTGTTCGCATGTTTCCTGGCGCGCGGAGGTGTATCGCATGTCGGACAGTTTCGGCGCTCGAATGCGCCAACGGCGTGAACAGCAGGAAATCGACCTGATCGCGATCGCGGAGCAGACCAAGATCAAGCTGTCGCTGCTGCAAGCGCTGGAGCGCGACGATGTCTCGCACTGGCCCGCCGGAATCTTTCGCCGCGCTTTTGTGCGCGCCTACGCCCACGCCATCGGCCTCAATCCCGACGTTGTCGTACGCGAGTTCCTGGAAGTGCATCCGGATCCGATCGAAGTCGTGGCCACCACATCCGCGATCTCCAGCGCCGTTGACGCGTCACGAGGAAATTCCAATCCCCCGACGCGGCTCCGCAATCTCGTCGGTTCGGCGATCGGCTCCCTCTCCCGGCTTCGCCGCCTGTCATCGCCCGACGACGTCCCGTCCGTTGGCAGACCTCTGGAAGGCAAACCGGCGCCGACGGTTCTCTACGATCCGGACGTGGTCCTTCGCTACGAGCCGCCTCCGCCGGAACCGGAATCGCCTGCCCTCGAGACGTTGCCCGAACTCGAGCCGCCGGCTCCGGAATTGTGGCCGGACAGGATCCATCTGGATGAGCGCGCCGCGCCGCCCGCACGCATGGATGCGGCCGCCGCGACACCGGTCGAACGCACACCAGTCCCCGACGCGCCGTCGTGGCAGCCGGATCTCTTGGCGGCCGCCCAGTTGTGTACCGAACTGGGGCGCGTCGAGCATGCCGACGACGTGCAGCTGCTGCTGCAGGAAGCCAGCAGAATCCTTGACGGGATCGGCCTCATCATCTGGGTCTGGGATCCGCAAGCGGAGATTTTGCGCGCCGTCCTCGCCTCGGGATACTCGGACAAGGTGCTCGCGCAGCTGCCCAACGTGCGGCGGGATGCCGACAACGCCACCGCCGCCGCCTTTCGACTGGTGCAACCGTGCACCATCAACGGCGGCCCTCATACGAGCGGGGCGCTCGCCGTCCCGTTGCTGACGCCCGGTGGATGCGCGGGCGTGCTGGCCATCGAGCTGCAGAACGGAAACGAGCGGACCACGTCGGTGCGTGCCATCGCCACGATCATCGCCGCGCAGCTCGCGCAACTGATCGGCGACGGCCGCTCGCACGACGAGGAGCTGGGTCCGGCGGAACGCGAACTGCACGAGGTGCGTCCGGGTCCCTCGCCGGCGCAGACAGCCGTCAGATAGAGAACGGCTTCCGCAGGATGGACCCCGGTCCGTCCCGACGGGATTTGCCGCAGCGGGAGGATGGACCGTGAGCCGACTTGTGCTTCTCCTGATCGTCTCCCTGGGCTCGCTGTCGGCGCAGCAGACGCCCGCTCCCCCCTACGTGCCCAAGCAAAGCGATCGCCCGACATCGATGAGCGGCGACGAGGCCGGGTTCCAGCCCATTTTCGACGGCAGCACGCTTGCGGGCTGGGAGGGAAATCCGACCTACTGGCGCGCCGAAGCCGGCTCGCTCGTCGGTGAAATCACTCCCTCCACCGTCATCAAGAGCAACACGTTCATCGTCTGGAAGGGCGGCCGGCCGAAGGACTTCGAGCTGAAGATGGACTATCGCATCACCGCTGACGGGAACAGCGGGGTGAATTACCGGAGCGCGATCGTACCGGACACGGTCACGCCGGACAACCAGTTCGCGATGCGCGGATACCAGTGCGACCTCGACGGCCACAAGATGTATCCGGGGAACAACTACGAGGAAAAGGGGCGGCTCTTTCTCGCGGTGCGCGGCCAGGTCACGCGCGTGGTGGGAGGCCGACCGCCGGTGTTGTTGTCCACGGTCGGCGCGACGAGCGAGCTCGCGAAGGTGGTGACGGACGACTGGAACTCGATTCATCTGATCATTCGTGGCAACATGCTCACGCACATCATCAACGGTCAACTGATGACGGTCGTGATCGACGACGACGCGCCCAACCGGCCGCCGGACGGACTGATCGGCATGCAGGTGCACGTCGGCGGGCCGATGAAGGTCGAATACCGCAACATCCGCTTGAAGAACTGGTAGAGACGGCCACCGGCCGTCACAAGGAGAGATTTCATGAACCGTGCAGCCGCAGTCATTTGCGCATCAGTCGTTCTCGTTACCGCGAGTGTTTTCGCGCAGACCGCGCCCAATTTTGCCGGCAAGTGGACGCTTGTCGCCGATCCGAATGCACCCGCGGGCGGCATGGGCGGCCTTGGCCAGAGCGCCACGGTCGTGCAGGACGCCACCTCGCTGACGATCACGCGCACGACGCAGATGGGGGAGATCGCCACCACTTACAAGCTCGATGGGTCCGAGAGCAAGAACACGGTGAACATGGGCGGGAACTCGATCGACATGCTGTCGAAAGTCAAGTCGGAGGCAGGGAAGCTGATCGTGAACACGTCGATGAGCTTTGACGGCAACCCGGTGGCAACGTCCATGACGCTGTCACTCGACGCCGCCGGCAACCTCGTGGTCGAATCGACGCGTCCGGACTTCCAGGGTGGCGGCGCACCGATCACCACGAAGATGACCTACAAAAAGAGTTAGGGCGGTCTGGCTGATCGTCCGGCTGAAGCCGGACGCCACGAAGTCGCACTCCATGCCACGGCCCACACTCCGCCACAGGAAAGCCGGACTGGTAAGCTGTCGCGCATGACAGACGAGGAGCGAGTGTCCGGATGGCTCCAGGCACTGGAGACGCGGCATCTCGCGGATCTGACGGCAGCGGAAACCGCCCGAGCGCTCCGCGCACTGTCGTCGTGCTACGTCGAGCGGCGCGCAAAGCTCGCGAGCGGCGGGGCGCTCGACAGCGCGGGCAAGCGCGCCGCGTTCGCGTTGTTCTACGCACCGCTGCATTTTCTCGTTACCCGGGAGATCGTGCGCGCGCTGGCGTCGCGCGAGCGTGCACCGAACGCTCCAGTCGAGGCCCGGCACGCGTCTGGAGCTGCGACGGATGTCCTGCAGGTCACGACGATTCTGGATCTCGGGTGTGGAACCGGCGCGGCAGGTGCTGCGTGGGCGCTCGAGGCTGACCGCTGCACCGTCCGCGGCATCGATCGACATCCGTGGGTCGTCGCCGAGGCGAACTGGAGCTACGGCGTGCTCGGGGTCAGCGGCCGCGCCGCCTCTGGGGACATCGATCGCGTCCCGCTGAAAGCCGGCCCAGGGGACGCGATCCTCGCCGCATACACCGTCAATGAACTGCCTCAGCCCACGCGCGACGGCCTCCTGCCGCGGCTGCTGGAGGCGCACCAGCGTGGCGCCCGCGTCCTCGTCGTCGAGCCGATCGCCCGGAAGATCATGGGTTGGTGGCACCGCTGGGAGACCGACGTGACGGCGGCCGGCGGCACCTGCGACGAGTGGCGATTCGCGATCGCGCTCCCCGAACGTCAGCGGCAGCTCGGGCGCGCTGCCGGGCTCGATCCGCGCGAGCTGACCGCACGGTCATTCTGGCTCTGACGCCGAGGGTGTCCCTGGCGGGTGTTCACAGTCGCAGTGGTCCGGCTGAAGCGGGACGCCACAGATGGTTGGTGAAGGCCGCACCCCACGGACGGTTGGTGAAGCCGGACTCCACAGCGGATTGCCGATGTAGAATCGCCGGACGCCGAATCAGGCGGCCAGGACACCCCACACGATGACAGAGGCTCAAACTTCCTCGACCCGGCGCCGCAGCCTCACCTTGACCCAGCAGATCTTCGTCGGCCTGGTCCTTGGCATCATCGTCGGCGCCTTGGTGGAGAAGTTCCGCCCCGAATGGGCAATCTTCTTCCGCCCGTTCAGCCAGATCTTCCTGCGGCTGATCAAGATGGTGATCGCGCCGCTGATCTTTGCGACGCTGGTCGCGGGCATCGCCGGGGCGGGGCACTTCAAGGTCGTCGGCCGGATGGGGTTGCGGGCGATGATCTACTTCGAGGTCGTCACCACGCTCGCGCTGATCATCGGCCTCGCCGCCGTGAACATCACGAAACCCGGCGTCGGCGTGAACTTGCCGATGGGGCATCTCTCTGATGTCAGCGCCAAGGCCCAGACGTGGGATCAGATCCTGCTGCACGTGGTGCCGAACTCGGTCATCGAAGCGATGTCCACCGGGGACGTGCTCCAGATCGTGGTCTTCAGCGTGTTCTTCGGGATCGCGCTCGGCATGGTCGGTGAAAGGGGGCGCCCGGTCCTGGCCTGGTGCGAAGCGCTGGCCGAAACGATGTTCAAGTTCACCAACATCGTGATGCACTACGCGCCGATCGGCGTGGGAGCGGCCATCGCATACACCGTCGGCCATGGCGGCCTCGGCGTGCTCTACAACCTCGCCTGGCTCGTCGGCACGCTGTATCTCGCGCTCGCGGTGCTGATTCTGGGTGTGTTCCTGCCAATCGCGCTGATCTTCAAGGTGCCAATCAGGAAATTCGTCCTCGCGGTGAAGGAACCGGCAATCATTGCGTTCTCGACCACCTCGAGCGAAGCCGCGCTGCCGCGCGCCATGGAGGTGCTGGAGCGCCTGGGTGTGCCCCGCCGCATCGTTTCCTTTGTGATGCCGCTCGGCTACAGCTTCAACCTGGACGGCACGACCTTGTATCTGTCGCTGGCGTCGGTGTTCGTGGCGCAGGCGGCCGGGGTCCAGCTCACGATCGGCCACCAGATCACGATGCTGCTGACCCTGATGCTGACGAGCAAGGGTGTGGCAGGCGTGCCTCGCGCGTCCCTGGTGATCCTCGCCGGCACGCTCGCGTCCTATGGCCTCCCCCTTGAAGGAGTGACGCTCATCCTCGGGGTGGACGAGCTGATGGACATGGCCCGCACCATGACCAACGTGATCGGAAATTGTCTCGCCACGGTCGTCGTCGCCAAGTGGGAAGGGGAGTTCGTCGAGGCGAGCGACGAGCAGCTGAGGCTTGCCGCCGTCGGCGGCGAGATCTGATCGGCCTGTGCCTATCCGCCTCACGCGCGACCAGAAGCACCGGTTCAAACTGTGGTTTCTCGAGGGGGTTGTGGAGCCGCCCGGGCCCCACTCGGCGCACGCCGAGCATCAGTCGGCCTGGTGGAAGGTGATGTGCCTCACCGGCGTCGACTATTTCTCGACGCTCGGCTATCAGCCCGGCATCGCGTTTCTCGCCGCCGGCCTGCTTTCACCGATCGCGACCTTGGTCCTGGTGCTGCTCACGCTCTTCGGCGCGCTGCCGATGTATCGGCGGGTCGCGACGCTGAGCCCGCGCGGGCAGGGCAGCATCTCGATTCTGGAAGAGCTCCTGCCGCGCTGGCGCGGCAAGGCGCTGGTGCTGTGCCTGCTCGGCTTTGCCGCCACCGGCTTCATCATCACGATCACGCT
>JBDTSX010000360.1:0-5864 GCA_039930925.1 Acidobacteriota bacterium
CATTCCGGTCACGGGCAAGAACGTCTTTCCGTCGAACATCCAGGGCTTGCCGACGTGGTACGAGATCCGCGTCAACAAGCACGGCTACACGGCGCGGACGCCGCATTTCGATCTGATGGTCGCGATGAATCCAGCGACCTACCAGAGGGACATCTCCGAGCTGCGCGCTGGCGGCTGGCTGCTCTACGACTCGACCTGGCCGCTCGATCAACGCCTGCACCGGGCGGACGTGACGGCGATCGGGATTCCGTTCGCCGAGATGTGCAACGCCGCCTTCAGCGGCGTGCGCGAGCGGATCCTGATGAAGAACATCGCCTATGCCGGCGCGCTCGCGGCGCTGCTCGACATGGACACGGCGATCATCCGCGCGCTGCTCACCGAGAAGTTCTCGCGCAAGCCGGCGCTGATGGACTCCAATCAGCAGGCGATGGCGCTCGGCTCGGACTACGTCAAGACACACTTCTCCTGTCCGCTGCCGATCCGGCTCGAGCCGATGGACGCGACCAAGGACTCGATCCTGATCGACGGCAACACCGCGGCCGGGCTCGGCTGTGTCTACGCCGGCGCAACCGTCGGCGCCTGGTATCCGATCACGCCCGCGACCTCGCTGATGGAGGCGTTCAAAGGCTTCTGCCAGAAATACCGCATCGATCCCGAGACCAAGCAGAATCGCTTTGCGATCCTGCAGGCGGAAGACGAGCTCGCCGCGGTCGGGATGGTGATCGGCGCGTCATGGGCCGGGGCGCGCGCGTTCACGCCGACTGCCGGCCCGGGCATCTCGCTGATGAGCGAGTTCATCGGCCTCGCCTACTATGCGGAAGTGCCCGCCGTCATCTTCGACGTGCAGCGCACCGGCCCTTCGACCGGGATGCCGACGCGCACGCAGCAGGGGGACCTGATGATGTGCGCCTACGCCTCCCACGGTGACACCCGCCACATCTGCCTGTATCCCTCCGACCCGCGCGAGGCGTTCGAGTTCGCGGTCGCCTCGTTCGATCTCGCGGAGCGCTACCAGACCCCGGTGTTCGTGCTGAGCGATCTCGACATCGGCATGAACGACTGGATGGTGCCGAAGCTCGCCTGGGACGACAGCTACCGCCCCGATCGCGGCAAGGTGCTGTCGGCGGCGGAGCTCGACCAGGTCAAGACCTTCTACCGCTATCTGGACACCGATGGCGATGGCATCCCCAACCGGACGCTGCCGGGTGTGCACCCGAAGGGGGCGTACTTCACACGCGGCTCAGGCCACAACCGCTTCGGCGTCTACACTGAGGATGGCGACGAATACGTCGAGGTCCTCGATCGCATCGACCGTAAGATCCAGCATGCGGCGCGGGCCGTGCCGGCGCCGATCCTGCGCCAGGCTGCCGGTGCGAAGGTCGGGCTGGTGACGATTGGCGGATGCCATGCGGCCTGCCTCGAAGCGCTCGATCTGCTCGCCCGCGACGGCGTCGCGCTCGACTATCTGCGGGTCCGCGGGTTTCCGTTCGGCGACGAGATCACCAGGTTCCTCGAAGCCCACGACCTCAACTTCGTGGTCGAGCAGAACCGTGACGGCCAGCTGCGGAGCCTGCTGATGCTCGAGACCGGCGTGCCCATCGACAAGCTGGAATCGGTGCGCTACTACGGCGGCTTTCCGATGAGCGCGCATCACGTCATTTCGGCGGTCAAGGCGAAGCTGGAGAAGGCGGCATGACCTATATCGCGAAACCCAAGGTGCACCATCCGGCGCTCCAGAAGAACGCCGTCGGCCTGACGCGGCGGGACTACGAAGGGGCGATCACGACGCTCTGCGCGGGCTGTGGACATGACTCGATCACCGCGGCGATCATCCAGGCGTTCTGGGATCTGTCGATTGAGCCGCACAAGGTGGCGAAGCTCTCGGGGATCGGCTGTTCCTCGAAGACGCCGGCGTATTTTCTGCGCGAGGCGCACGGCTTCAACAGTGTCCACGGGCGTATGCCGGCGCTCGTCGCGGGCGCGAATGCCGCGAACCGCGAGATCATCTACATCGGGATTTCCGGCGACGGCGACTCGCTGTCGATCGGGCTCGGCCAGTTGTGCCACGCGATCCGCCGGAACGTGAATGTCCTCTACGTGCTCGAGAACAACGGCGTCTACGGGCTGACCAAGGGGCAGTTCTCGGCCTCGGCCGATCACGGCTCGACCAACAAAAAGGGGGAAGCGAACACGATGGACGCGATCGACGGCTGCCTCCTGGCGCTGACGCTCGGAGCGACCTTCGTCGCGCGCGGCTTCTCCGGCGACAAGGCGCAGCTCGTGCCGATCATCAAGGCGGGACTGCTGCACCAGGGGTTCGCCTTCATCGACGTGATCTCGCCGTGCGTGACCTTCAACGATCACGAAGGCTCGACCAAGAGCTACGCCTACACGCGCGAGCACAACGTGGACGTGGTGCAGGCCGATTTCGTGCCGCCGGCCTCGGCGATCACCGCCAGCTACGATCCGGGGCAGGTCCGCAGCGTGCGGCTGCACGACGGCAGCTGGGTCCGGCTGCGCAAGCTCGCGGAGGACTACGACACGAGCGATCGCGATCGCGCCTACGCCTACATCCGTGATCGCCAGAAGGAGGGGGAGGTGCTGACCGGCCTGCTGTATCTCTCACCCGAGTCGCGCGACATGCACGATCAGGCCAACACCGTCGCGACGCCGCTCACGCAGCTGCCGTACGAGGCGCTCTGTCCCGGCAGCGCCGAGCTCGACAAGCTGCAGCGGCGCTTCCGCTAAGTCCCACTGTGCCGATCCGGCAGGGGCCGTCTTCCGCCTGAAGTCCTCTTCCGCCTGACGGCGGAAGCCACGGATGTATGGGACGGCGTCTTCCGCGTTCAGGCGGAAGGCCGGTAATTCCAGTTTGACGTTCTGTGGCGTCCGCCTTCAGGCGGAAGGACACGACCGGCCGTGCACAATCAGCGGCTGGCGGCCACGATCTGCGTGCCGGTCAGGCCGGCCCGCCCGAGCCGCTGCTGCGCCTCCGCGGCGGCTCCCTGCGAGGGAAACGGCCCGGCAATCACCTGCAGCCAGCCGGCGGAAGTACGCCGGCGCATCGGCAGACCCAGCGTCTTCACCTGGTCCGCCACTGATGTTGCGCGAGCGTCGGTCCGGAAGGACGCCACCACGATATCGAACGCCTCGGCAGCCCCAGGAGTGCTGCTGGCTGCGGCTGGGGGGACTGGGCCCTCTTGCGCCGGCCCGGCCGGCACCGCGGGTGCGGCAGCTGGCGTTGGCGCGGTTCCCACGGCCCCTGTCGCCGCCGCCGCAGTGGTTCCGGGAGCGGAAGTGCCTGCCGACGCGGCGTCCGGGGCGCCAGCATTCGGTAAGGTCAGCCCGGACAAGGTGGGCGCTTCCACCACGCCGGCACTCGGGCGCAGCGCATGAAAACCGAACCAGATCGCCGCGAGCAGCGCGAGGATGACCGCGGCCACGAGGAGGTGCCGTCGCATGGCCGGAGCGGCGGGCGGTACCGCCGGCGTCTCGGCGAGGGTGTCGCTGCTGTGCACCACGCTGTCGGCGGGCGCCAGCTCGGAGTCCGTCCGGTTCCAGAACTCCTCCCGATCGGCGTGTGCCGTTTCGGGGAGCTCAGGAAACCCCGGCAGGTCGGTCGCCGGAGCGACCACGGGGGCTGCCGCACTTGCCGTGGCGGCCCCCGGCGCGTCCGCCGCCGGACCGCCGGCCTGGCTGTCGAGGCCAAGCGCGCGCGCCGCCGCGTAAACCGCGGGCCCGTCCACGGCGCGCTGCTTGGCCGCGTAGGTCTCTTCCAGCGAGCGGTCGCAAAGCAGGTTGATCACGCGCGGCAGGCCGCCCGAGAAGTGCGAGACGGCCTGAATCGCATCCGAGGTGAAGACCACGCTGTCCGCTGTGTCCTGCCAGGCCGCCAGCTCGCGCGCGAGCTCGACCGCGCCCGCCGCGCGCGAGGCGTCCGCGGCGCCGCGCGCGAGGCCGAGGCGGTGCGTGATGTACTGCTCCACCTCGTCGCGATTGAGCGGCTCGAGCCGGAACCGGCGGGAGACGCGCTGCTGCAGCTGACGCAGCTCAGGCCGGGCGAGCAGCGCATCCAAATCGGGCTGGCCAACCAGGATGATCTGGAGCAGCGTCCCCCGCTCGTCGTCGATATTGGAGAGCAGGCGGATCTGCTCGAGCACCTCGGGCTTGAGGTGCTGCGCCTCGTCGATGATGACCACGGCGTGCGCCTGGATCGGGGCCAGGGAGCGGAGAAAGGCGTGCAGCGCCTCGATCAGTTCGTGGCGCGCGGGCGTCGTGACGGCGGCCGGTTCCTGCGAGATGACGCCAAAGTCGCGGAGCAGCAGCTTCAGGAGGTCGTCGCGTTCGAGCAGCGGGTCGTTGACGACCGAGAGGAACGTCTTGCGCCGCAGCTGCTGGAGCACCGTGCGGCACAGCAACGTCTTGCCGGTGCCGATCTCGCCCGTGATGACGACCACCGGCTCGCGCCGCTGGAGCGCGTAGGCCACCTGGGCCAGCGCGGCCGAGTGCGAGGCGCTGGCGAAGAGAAATCGGGGATCGGGCGCCAGGCTGAACGGCGCCTCGGTGAGCCCGAAAAATGCTTCATATCCTTCAACGCGGTCCGGCTGTCGCAATGTCGCCACCGGCGCATTCTACGCGAGTCGGGCGCGCACACGATATGGCGAAGAAAATGATGAGGTCTGGACGCGGGGCCCGGGCGGCCGCGTGCCAGTGCCGTCGTGAGGTCCGATCGTCATCAGGGCGTCGCTTCGACGCGCGAAGATGGGTGCGCCATCGGGCACACGTCGAAAACGGGCGTCACGGGCGTCACGGCGCTCTTGACAGCAGGGCTGCAGGACGATAGCGTGGCGCTCCGCACCACATTGTGTCCCCCCTGATTCACAGGGGGAAGAGGGGGTCTATCGAATGACAGGGTTAGTTCGGTTCCTGCAGTGCAGCGCGCTCGGTCTGGCGTGCGTGCTGCTGTCGGCGCGTCCTGCGGCAGCGCAGTTCGATCGTGGTCAAATCTCCGGCACCGTGAAGGACGCCCAGGGTGGCGTCGTTCCCGGCGCGACGGTGACGGTCACGAACAATCAAACACAGATCTCCACCAACACGGTGACGGATTCAAGCGGCTTCTTCACGGTTCCGAACCTGGCATCCGGCCCGTACGAGGTGTCGGCTGAGCTCCAGGGCTTCAAGAAAGCCGTGCGGCGGAACGTGCCCCTCGATGCCGGCGCGTCGCTGAAGCTCGATTTCGGGCTCGAGACCGGCGCCATCACCGAGGCGGTCACCGTGACGGCCGAGGCGACGCCGCTCCAGACCGACGTGACGGTCCGCAAGACGGTCGAAGCGAAGGATATCGAGCTGCTGTCATTTTCCGGCCGCAACCCGATTGGCGTGCCCGCCCTGAAGGCCGGGGTCATCGGCGGCAACTTCAACAACGCCGGGTTCTCGTCGCTGACGACCGGCGGCTTCAATATCAACGGCAGCCGCTCGGACGAGAATACGATCTACGTCGATGGCGCGGTGGCGGTCCGCACGCGATCCACTGGCGCGATCATCGGCGTCCAGAACGTCGATGCGGTGCAGGAAGTCCAGGTCCTGACCGCCAACTACATGCCGGAGTACGGCCGATCGAGCGGCGGGCAGATCCGCTTCATCACCAAGGGTGGCAGCAGCCGGTACACCGGCAGCACCTCGTTCTTCTACCGCGACGACAGCCTGCAGGCCAATTCCTGGTCGCGCAACCGCAGCAGCGACCCGGCCCAGAACAGCGGGCCCGCGCCGTTCAATTACAAGCAGTACGGCTACTCGGTGGGCGGCCCCATCCCGGGCGCGATGTTCAAGGACAAGGCGTTCTTCTTCGCCGCGCAGGAGTGGGT
>JBDTSX010000361.1:0-5860 GCA_039930925.1 Acidobacteriota bacterium
CGCGCGCGAGGGAGCGGAGATTCGAATCGGAGCGCGCGTCCAACGGCTTGCCCGGGCCGGATGGCTCGGGTTCGAGAACGATCCGATCGCGCCGCTCGCGTATCTCGACCGGTTGTGGGAGGCGATGGGTCCGTTGCTCGTCGTTGCACTCGTCGGGATCGTTTTCGCCCTCGTCCGGCACAGTCGCACGGATCTGATCCTGCTCTCGTTCGTCACGCTGGGCATGTTGATCCTGACGGGACTCGATTCGCGGGCGGCGAACATCACCTCCACGATTGCGCTCTTTCCCGGACAGGTCACGACCGGCTACGCCGGCCGGCGGCTGGCGTCGGGCGCCGGGCGCCTCTCGTTCCAGACGCTCTTCCTGCTCAGCCTGGCGGGCGGCATCTTCGGCGCGCTGCTGCTGCTCGCCACGCCGCCGATCGTTTTTGCCGGGATGGTGCCGTGGCTGGTGCTGTTTGCGACCGCCGTCTTTGTCTGGGGGGCGTTCGTCCGGCCGCCGAGCGACGGCGTGCCGATCGTGGGAGCCCGGGCCGCCGGCGTGGCGCAGTTCGTCATCGCGATCTACGGCGGCTACTTTGGCGGCGGGATCGGCTTTCTGATGCTGGCGGTGCTGATCACGGCGGGCCAGACGGTCAGGAGCGCCGCCGCCACGAAGAATGTGCTGGCCGCGACGATGAATGCGTCGGCCGTGGTGGTCTTCCTGTTCTCGCGCGATGTGCACTGGCTGCACGCAGCGGTGCTCGGCCTGGGGGGGATTGTCGGCGGGCTGCTGGGCGCTGGTCTGGTGTCCAGAGTGAACGAAAAATGGCTGCGCCTCGGCGTCGTGGCGATCGGGATCGCCCTGACGATCGCCCTGTTTCTCCGCGGCCGTTAGGCCTGCGGCGAAATGGCTAGCCGGCTCCGTCTCGATTGAATCCGGCGGAGGAGTGCGGCGTCGGCGAGGGCCCGGCGGTGGGCGGGGGCGTGGTCGTGTAACGGACAATCTCACGGCCGTCCTTCAACTCGACGACTTTGTAGATGTGCGCCGGCGCACGCGGGGTGCCCGCCTGATTCTGGATCCTCGAGACGTAGTCGCGCGTTTCGCGATACGGGGGCACCGCCCCGTACTTCTCGACCGCCCCAGGCCCGGCGTTATACGCCGCCAGCGCGAGCTCCTCGTTCTGCTTGTAGCGCTCCATCAGGCTCTTCAGATAGGCGACGCCGGCGCGGATGTTCTGCGCCGCATCAAACGGGTTGGCGACGCCGTAGGCGAACGCCGTAGCGGGCATCAGCTGCATGAGGCCCATCGCCCCCTTGGGGGAGCGCGCCATCGGATTGAACGCCGATTCCGCCTGGATCACCGCTCGCACGAGGTCAGCCCTGAGGCCGTGCGTCTGGGCATGCTCCTGGATCAGCGTGTCGTAGGTGGTGTTCAGTTTCTGAGACGCGGCCCTGGTGGTGCGCAGCGTGCTGCCGCTCGCGACCGGGAACGTCTGCGTGGCGCCGTCGTGCGGCTTGTCCGAGAGGACGAGATTGCCGGCGGCGTCGTGCCACGAGTAGATCTGTGCGTAGGCCGTCACGGGGGCGGCGGCACAGATCACCAGGGCGGCAATCGTCACTCGGATTGATGGGAACGTCATGGTCTTGGTGTCAGCCGGATACCTGACTCACGACCGTGACAAAGGCAAGAGCAATGCCCTCGATCTACAACGACTTACAGCCGTAGCACGGGGAACCGCATGCGCATTCTGAACTTCGGATTACGGAACTGTCGGGCAGATGCGCCCCGGACGGGGCGTGGAGACCCCCAACACTCTGAGGGCGGGATCCGGGACCCGGGCTCCGGGATCCGGGGTTCGGGGTTCGGCGTTCGGGGTTCGGGGTTCGGGTTCCGGTCCGGAGGCCGGGTCTCAAGTCGCGAGGCCGGCGCCTCGAGGAGGAGACGGTGAGGTTGGGCGTCAGCCGAGGAGGCGCCGCAGGACGTCAGGCGCCTGGGCGAGGAGCTCACCGATTTTTGACGGATCCTTGCCGCCGGCCTCCGCGAAGTCCGGACGTCCGCCGCCCCCACCCCCAATCACCGGAGCCAACTCCTTCACGAGACGTCCCGCCTGCACCCGTCCGACGAGATCCTTCGACACAGACACGACCAGGCCCACCTTGCCGTCGTTTTCGGAGACGAGCACGACGACACCGCTGCCGAGACGGTCGCGAAGGGAATCTGAAATCCCGCGCAGCGCCGCCTTTTCGAGCTCGGCGACGCGCTTCGTCACGAGCTTGACGCCGTTCACGTCAATCGGCTCGTCCTGCCTGGCATCGGTGGACGTGCCGCTCAGCGCCGCCTTCATCTTGAGCTGTTCGATCTCGCGTGCGAGACGCTTCGACTCTGCCTGCAGCTTCTGCACGGTCTCGACGGCCTGGCCGCCGGTTGTGGCCAATGCGCCGAGGATCTCCCCGAGTGTGCGGCGATCCTGCTGCGCGCGCGCCACCGCGCCGGCGCCGGTGAGCGCTTCGATGCGTCGCACTCCGGCCGCTACACCGCTCTCCTCGGTGATGATGAAGAAGCCGATCTCGCCGGTCGCGCGCACATGCGTGCCGCCGCAGAGCTCCGTGCTGAACCCCGGTATCGACACCACCCGCACGCGGTCACCGTACTTTTCGCCGAACAGTGCCATCGCGCCGCCGGCGATCGCCTCCTCGGTCGAACGCACGTCGGTCTGCACCGCCGTGTTGCGGTAGACCTGGGCATTGACAATCCGCTCGATCTCGTCGACCTGCTCGCGCGGAATCGGCGCGCCGTGGACGAAGTCGAAGCGAAGCCGATCCGGCGACACCAGCGATCCCGCCTGCTTGACGTGAGTGCCGAGGACCTGCCGCAGTGCGGCGTGGAGCAAGTGGGTGGCGGTGTGGTTGCGGCGCGTGGCGTCGCGAACGGTGTCCTCCACTTCGGCCGCGACGATCTGTCCCTGGCGAACCGACCCGCTCTGGAGTCGAACGAGATGGAGTCGGGGCCGCTGGATGCCGATCCGCACCATCCGTTCGACGAGCGCCCGGGCGCCGTTCGCACCCAGGATCTGTCCCGCGTCCGACACCTGCCCGCCCGACTCGGCGTAAAAGGGCGTCCTGGCGAGCGCCATGTATCCTCGTGCTCCCTCGGGCAGTTCCTCGATCGACTGTCCGGTCTCGTCGAAGAGCGCGACAATCGGCACACCGGCCATCGACGTGGACTCGTATCCCTCGAAGACGTCGCCGGCCTTTTCGAGAGCCCTCTCGACGTCGGGCGTCATCGTCAGCCCGAGCGCTTTCTCCGCGTCCTTGAACGAGCTGCCGGCGCGCGCCTTGACGCGCTGTCCCTCCATGGCGCGCTCGTAGCCTTCGGTGTCGATGGCGAGGCCGCGCTGGGCGGCCAGATCTTCGATGAAATCGAGCGGCACGCCGAGCGAGTCGTACAACCGGAACGCGTCGTCGCCCGGCACCGTGGTGCCGGCCGCCGCGGCACGATCGAGCACCTCCTCGAGCCGCGGGAGGCCCGCGGTCAGCACCGCGTCAAAACGCTCCTCCTCGCTGCGGACCATCCGCACGATCGCCTCGCGGCCGGTCCTCAACTCCGGATACGCGTCCCCCATCTCCCCGATCACGACCGACGCCAGCTCGTGCAGCACCGGCTCGCGAAAGCCGAGCTTCTTCCCGTGGCGCATCGCCCGGCGCATGATCTTGCGCAGGACGTACCCGCGCCATTCATTCGAGGGCACGACGCCGTCGGCGATGAGGAACGTCATCGCCCGCAGGTGATCCGCGACCACGCGCATCGAGACGTCACTCGGGTCGTCGATGGTCGAGCGGTACTGGACGCCGGCGCGGTCGCCGATCGCGGTCAGGATCGGGATGAAGACGTCGGTGTCGTAGTTCGACACCTTGCCCTGGATCACGGCGGTGATCCGCTCGAGACCCATCCCGGTATCGATCGACGGCGCGGGAAGCGGGTTCAGCGTTCCATCGGCCTGCCGATCGAACTCCATGAACACGTTGTTCCAGATTTCGACGTAGCGATCGCAGTTGCACTCGAGGCCCTCGCAGGCGCCGCCGAGCTTCTCGCGATCGCACGGCAGGTCCGGTCCGCGGAAGTAGTGGATTTCCGAACAGCGGCCGCACGGCCCGGTCTCGCCCATCGACCAGAAATTCTCGGCCAGCCCGAGCTCGGTGATGCGCGCGGCCGGGATCAGCCTGGTCCAGATCGTATGCGCCTCATCGTCGCGCGGAATGCCCGCTTCGCCCTTGAAAATGGTCGGGTAGAGCCGGTCTGCCGGCAGCTTCCAGACCGCCGTCAGCAGCTCCCACGCGAACCCGATCGCGTCCGGCTTGAAGTAGTCGCCGAACGAGAAGTTGCCGAGCATCTCGAAGAACGTGTGATGCCTGAGCGACGGGCCGACATTGTCCAGATCGTTGTGCTTGCCGCTGACCCGCATGCATTTCTGCGACGTGGTCGCGCGCGCGTAGGCGCGCTTGTCCTTGCCCAGGAACAGATCCTTGAACTGGTTCATCCCGGCATTCGTGAAGAGCAGCGTCGGATCGTCGTGCGGCACGAGCGACGAGCTGGGGGCGATGGTGTGGCCGTTCCTCTGGAAATATTCGAGGAAACTGCTGCGGATTTCGCGGGAGCGCATCGCTACATTGTAGTCCGTCCCGGGGCGCCGGCTCAGAGGTCGCGGTCTGGCGCGCCGCGCCTGCGCAGCGCCGCCATGATCGCCGCGGGGCTGAATCCCTGGCGCATCAAATACTGATAGAGCCGTCCGTATTCCGCTGGTGCGGTCGTGCGCGGCCGGCCGCGCAGCTTCTTCTGCAGGGCTGCCTCGATCAGCTTTCGTTCGTCGAGATCACCGAAGACCTCGGCCAGCGCCTGGGCCGCGGTGTCCTTCGCGATCCCCATCGCGTGCAGCTCGCGCATGACGCGCAGGCGTCCGCGTCCCTTCACGTGCGTCGCGGTCCGCGCGTAGGCTCGCGCGACGCGGTCGTCGTCCAGGGCGCGAGTCTCGAGGAGGTGGGCGATGGCGGCGTCGACTTCGTCGGCGGGGTGCTCGCGATAGAGCAGCCGGGCGCGCAGCGACGCGGCGGAGAGCTCGCGGCGTCCGAGCAGGCGCAGGCCGTCGAGATAGGCGGAGGGCAGGATTACCCTCCGAAACGCGTGATCCCGCCGCCTCCGGCGCCGATGTCGGCGCGGGCCATTTCGTCGCGCGCCATGTCCGAGGTGGTGGAGATGCCCTGGACCCGCAGCTTGAATTCGTCGATGTTGGAGGCCCAGCGGAACGCTTCGTCGAGCGTCACGAGCCCCTGCGTGTAGAGGCTGAAGATCGACTGGTCGAACGTCTGCATCCCGTACTGCGAGGTGCCGGCGGCGATCGCGCTGTGGATCTGGCCGGTGCGGTCCTTGTCGATGATGCAGTCGCGGATGAATCCGGTCGCGATCATCACTTCGACCGCCGGCACCCGGCCCGCCCCGTCGGCGCGGGGCAGGAGGCGCTGCGCGATGGCGCCCTTCAACACGCTCGAGAGCTGGATGCGGACCTGCTTCTGCTGATGCGGCGGAAACACCGCGATGATCCGGTTGACCGTTTCGGTGGCGTCGAGCGTGTGCAGCGTGGACAGGACGAGGTGGCCTGTCTCCGCTGCCAGCAGCGCCGTTTCGACCGTTTCGTGGTCGCGCATCTCGCCGACCAGGATCACGTCCGGGTCCTGCCGCAGGGCGCTGCGCAGCGCCTT
The DNA here is from genome assembly GCA_039930925.1 of Acidobacteriota bacterium. Taxonomy (GTDB): domain Bacteria; phylum Acidobacteriota; class Vicinamibacteria; order Vicinamibacterales; family 2-12-FULL-66-21; genus JALZOC01. Next base: position 5,737 of record JBDTSX010000361.1, read on the forward strand.
CGAGAACGACTGCGTGTCAACCGGGACTTCCCGCTGATTGACGATCGAATAATGGTCCCGGTGGAGATACTCGATCGGGTCCTCGACCGTCATGATGTGCACGGCCCGCGTCGAGTTGATGTGG
>JBDTSX010000362.1:0-5860 GCA_039930925.1 Acidobacteriota bacterium
ACGCCGAGGTTGGCAGGGGGTTCGCTGTGCCGGGGCTCTGGGCTCGGGGCTCGGGGCTCGGGGCTCGGGGCTCGGGGCGGGGGCTCGGGAGTGGCGACACCGTAAAGCTATAAAACCATAAAACCTAAAACCTAAAACCCAATGCTAAGCGACTTTCGCTATTCGGTCCGCTCGCTCTCGCTGGCACCACGGTGGCTCAGGCGCAGGGGGGTGGCGGCCGGCATTGCTGCCGCACTCGAACGCACGTATCCCGCAACCAACCTGACGACTTGGGAACGGCGACGCCGACCGATGACAGTGACCGGCGACTCGGACTGCCGACTGTGACTCGCGACGGTGACCAACGACTGACGACTAACGACTGACATGGCCCACGACCTACGGTACGCAATACGCATCCTGATCAAGAGCCCGGCGTTCACGATCGCCGCGCTGGTCGCCCTGACGCTCGGGATTGGCGCCACGACCGCCATGTTCAGCGCGGTCAACGCCGTCCTGCTGCGCCCCCTCCCGTTCCCCGACGCCAGCCGGATTTTCGTCATCCGGGAGATACGCCCGCAGGCGGGCTTCGAGCGGACGGTCGTCTCCGAGGGAGAGTTCCTCGACTGGGCACGGGACCATGCATCGCTCGAGCACGCCGCGATCGTCGGTACGCCGGGGCTGGCGATCCGGCTGGGGGACGCGCCGGAACGGATCCCGGCGCTGCGCGTGCCGGCAGACTTCTTTCAGCTGTTTGGCGTGGTCCCGGCCACCGGGCGCGTGTTCACGCGCGAGGCCGAACAGCCGGGACACGGAGACGTGATCCTGATCAGTTACGACCTGTGGCAGCGGCGGCTCGGCGGCGCCGCTGACGTCGTGGGGCGCGGCACCAGCGTCGAATCGCGCCCGGCGACGATTATCGGGGTGCTCCCGAAAGGCTTCACCTTCGGCGGCCGCGTCGACGCCGTCGTGCCGATGACGCTCGGACCCGAGCAGGCGGCGGAGTTCTCGTCGCATTCGTTCGACCTGTATGCGCGGCTCGCGCCTGGCGTCACGCGGGAGCAGGCGACCGCCGACCTTCTCCGCCGCGTCGTCGCGTCCCAGGGCGCCACGCCGCACGCGACCGGGGTGACGCTGGTTCCGATGCAGGACGAAGTGATCGGCGAGTCCAGGACGCCGATGCTGATCCTGTTCGCCGCCGTCGGGCTCGTCCTGGTCATCGCCTGCGCCAATATCGCCAACCTTCTGCTCGCGCGGGCGGCCTCCCGCCAGAAGGAGCTCGCCGTTCGCACCGCGCTCGGAGCGAGCCGGGCGCGCGTGCTGCGGCAGTTGATCACCGAGAGCCTGCTGCTGTCCTCGGCCGGCGGCGTCCTCGGCGCCCTGCTCGCGCTCTGGCTCAGCGACCTGCTCGCGCGCGCCGCGGCTGACGCCATTCCGCGCGCCATGGAGATCGGCATCGATGGCCGCGCGCTGGGGTTCGCACTCGCCGTCTCCGCGCTGTCGGGCCTGCTCTTTGGTGTCGCGCCGGCCTGGCATGCGGCGCGGTCGGACGTCAACGCCGCCCTCAAACAGGAGTGCCGCGGTGGGAGCGCGGCGGGGCGAACGCGCGCCCTCGCGATCTTCGCGATCGCGGAGATCGCGCTCGCGCTGGTCCTGCTGGTCGGCGCCGGGCTGCTCCTCACCAGCTTCCGCAATCTCCGGCACGTCGATCCGGGATTCGATCCATCGCAGGTGATGACCTCGCCGGCCCGGATTCCTGAGGGAAAATATCCCACACCGGAGTCGCAGCGCGCCTTCTTCCGCCGCGCGGTCGCGGACCTCGCCGGTGTCCCGGGCGTGACCGCAGCGGCGGCGGTCAACGCGCTGCCGCTCTCGGGCGACAACTCGTCGGGCGCGATGACGCCCGAGGGCTGGCCGGCTCCGCCACCGGGCCAGCGCGAAAGCGCCGATCGACGCGCCATCACGCCTGACTACTTTGCCGCGATGGGCATCCGCCTTCTTCAGGGCCGGGCGTTTAGTGGGGCCGACGATGAGCGCGGCGAGCCGGTGGTGATCGTCAGCCGCGCGCTGGCGGCGCATTACTGGCCTGGCGCCAATCCGATCGGCAGGCGGCTCAAGCTGGCGCGGTACGCCGCACCGGCCCCCTGGATCACCATCGTCGGCGTCGTAGCCGACGTGCGGCATGGCTCGCTGGCGCAGGCGTCACGCCAGGTGGTCTATTACCCGCACGCGCAGCTGCCGGAGCCGGGGATGGTGATCGTGGTCCGCAGCGCCGGCGCGCCGGGACTCGTAACCGCGGGAATTCGCGGCGTCCTTTCGCGCCTCGAACCGGACCTGCCCCTCGACGGACTGGAGCCGATGACCGAGGTGGTGCGGTCGTCGCTGCTCGACGAAAAGCTCGAGTCGGGATTGCTCGGTGCCTTCGCGCTGTTCGCGGTGGCGCTCGCGGCCGCAGGGATCTACGGCGTGATGGCCTACGCGATCTCGCAGCGCCTCCAGGAGTTCGGCATCCGGCTCGCCCTCGGCGCGACCGGCCGCGACATCGTGCGGCTGGTCGCCGGGTACGGACTGCGGCTCGCCGCGGCCGGCATCACGCTCGGTCTCGCCGGCGCGTGGCTGGCGTCATCAGCCCTGACCGGACTGCTCTACGGCGTGCGCGCCACCGATCCACTCGTGTTCAGCGGAACCGCGGCGCTCCTGGCCGCAATCGCGCTCATCGCATGCCTGGTCCCGACGCGCCGCGCCCTGCGCGTGAGCCCGATCGCGGCGCTGAGGGGAGAGTGACGCACGGGGCTCGAGCCGGCACTTCCGGCGCGTGACTCTGACTCTGACTTGCGACTGTGACTAACGACCAGTGACTAGCGACTGACCGAGTCAACCCTAAAACCCAAAACCCTAAAACCCTAAAACCTCCCATTGCTCCCCGACCTGCGCTACGCCGTCCGCTCGTTCGTGCGAACCCCCTCGTTCACGGTCGTCGCCGTGCTGACGCTGGCGCTTGGCATCGGAACGAGCACCGCGATCTTCAGCGTGGTCAACGGCGTCCTGCTCCGGCCCCTGGCCTACCCTGACGCGGAAACCATCGTGCAGGTCTGGATGACAAGTCCCGCGGAGCCCAAGAGCTCGCTCGCGGCCGCGGACTTTCTCGAGTTTCACCGCGACAATCGTACGCTGCTGAGACTGGCCGGATATCGGGAGGAGGCGTTCACGATCACCACTGCCACCGGAGAACCGGGCCGCGAGGGCGGCGCGCTGGTGACGGCCGACTACTTCGAGGTCTTCGCGATGCCGGCGGCGCTCGGGCGCACGTTTACCCGCGCGGCCGACGGCGCGACGAGCGAGCCGCTGGTGGTTCTCAGCCACGCCGTGTGGAAGGACCAGTTCGCGTCGGATCCGCAGGTGGTCGGCCGCCGGGTACGGATCAACAGCGTGGCGCATACGGTGACCGGCGTGATGCCGCCGGCGTTCGATTACCCCTTGGGCGCCAAGGCGTGGGTGCTTTCGGCGAAGCCGGTTCCACTTCCGCCGATCGACGTGCCAGGCGATCTACTCGAGAACCGCACGGTGCACTACTTCCAGGCTGTCGGACGGCTTCGCCCGGCGGTCACCCGGGAACAGGCGCGCACCGATCTGGGGCGTCTTGCGGACGAGCAGGCCCGTCGTTTTCCATCGAGCAACGGCGGTCGCGGCATCGCGCTCGAACCGGTGCGGGAAACCATCGTCGGCGACGTGCGATCGGCGCTGCTCGTGCTGCTCGGCGCGGTCGGTGTCGTCCTGCTCATCGCCTGCGCCAACGTCGCCAGCCTGCTGCTGGCGCGCGCGTCCGGCCGGCAGCGGGAGCTCTCCATCCGGGCAGCGCTCGGCGCCTCGCGAGGGCGCCTGATCCGGCAGCTGATCACCGAGAGTCTTCTGTTGGGCGCCGCCGGAGCGATCGCGGGACTCATCGCCGGAAGCTGGGCACTGGCGCTGCTGTTGAAAGTCATGCCCGAGAACATTCCCCGCGTCGAGCAGATCGGGCTGGATGGCCGTGTGACGACCGCCGCCGTGCTCGTGTCGTTCCTGAGCGCGGTGTTATTCGGGCTCGCCCCGGCGCTCCAGGGATCGCGCACCAACGCGTCGCTGGCGTTGCGCGATGCGGACCGCACCTCCACCGCCGGCCGTCACCGCGCCACCACGCGCTCGGCGCTCGTGGTCGGCGAGATCGCCTTGACGCTGATTCTGCTCGTGTCGGCGGGGCTGCTCGCCAACAGCTTCGTCCGGCTGCAGCGGGTCGATCCCGGATTCAAGCCCGACCAGGTCAGCATCGTGATGCTGCCGCTGCCCGCCTCGAAGTATCCGGACGGCGTGCGCCAGACAACGTTCTACCGGCAGATCGTCGAGGCGATGCGGTCGCACGGCGAGGTGCAGTCTGCCGCGATTCTCTTTCCCAACCCGATCAACGGCGGCAATGCCAGCGGCAGCTTCACCATCGAGGGACAGCCGGTCGTGACCCGCACCGATCGCCCGTTTGCCGCGCTCGGCTCGGTGTCGGAAGACTATTTCCGAACCCTGGGGATCCCTCTCATCGAGGGGCGCTCGTTTGCCGCCCAGGATCGCGATCCTGCGCCGGCGGTGGCGATCGCCAACGTCACGCTGGCGCGGAAGTATTTCGCTGGACGGGATCCGGTCGGCGTCCGCGTCCGGTTCGGCGACCACGAGAAGGAGTGGATCACGATCGTCGGCGTCGTTGCCGACTCGCGCAACGCCGGCCTGCACAACCTGCCGACGCCACTCTTGTATTTTCCCTACCACCAGTTTCCCCTCGCGTTCATGAGCCTGGCGATCCGGAGCACGGCCGCCCCGGCTGTCGTCGCCTCCGCGATTCGCAGCGAAGTGAAGCGGATCGATCCCGAGATGCCCGTCGACCGGATCACGTCGCTCCGGGACCTGCTGCGGGATTCGGTCGCGCAGCCGCGGTTCCGCACGCTGCTGCTGGCCGCGTTCGCGGTGATGGCAATCGTGCTCGCGTCGGTCGGCGTGTACGGGCTGATGAGTTATTCGGTGACGCAGCGGACCCGGGAAATCGGCATCCGCGTGGCGCTCGGTGCACAGGCGCGCCAGGTGATCCTGCCGGTGCTGCGGGAAGGCCTGACGCTCGCGCTCGCGGGCATCGTGGTCGGCCTCGCCGGATCGCTCGCGGCAACCCGGATGCTGGGAACGTTCCTGTTCGGGGTCACGCCCACGGACCCACTGACCTATGCGGCAGTCGTGTGGCTGCTGATCGGCGTCGCATTGCTCGCGACCTATATCCCGGCCCGGCGCGCGCTCCGGATCAATCCGATTACCGCCCTTCGCGCGGAGTGACGCGGGGACGCGACTACGTCGGAGCGGTGGTTCCGGAAGGTCCACGTCGGCCGCTCCTGAAGCACATTCAGGATCGAGGCACCGCCCGCGCTGACCTCGGCATATGTCAAATCTCCTGGCGGCGGGCGTGCCGCCGTCGATCGGAATCCTGTGCGCGATCGGCTGGCCTGAAGCGGACGAGGAGAAGTAGACCCCAGCGGCTGTCGGCGCTGACCACGGGCTGGAACTCGGCCTCGCCGGTCGTCAGCTGGATCGGGTCGCAGCCCTCGAGCGACATCCGCCACAGACAGATGCCCTTCGGCGTCACTCTCTGAAGCACGATGGATTGCCTTCCGGCGAGACCGCCGGCTGAAGCGACGGCGCCGGACCGCTGGTCAGCTGACGCGCGTCAGACCCGTCCGCGTGCAGGATTCAGATCTCCGGACGTCCCCGATGCCACCGACCCCAACACATCTGGCCGGCTGGGGCCCAGGCGAGGCCACTCAAGCCATCGCCGCGGCCACGTCCCCGCGTAATCTGCGCGGCATGCGCCGGATCC
>JBDTSX010000363.1:0-5850 GCA_039930925.1 Acidobacteriota bacterium
GGCTCCGGGCGCGATGCCGCCGGCGAAACGATTGCCCATCACGAGGTCGGCGCCGGCCTGGCGGCCGCGGCGATCTGCGCGAACTTCGCAAAGGCCGCCGGAGTGGTGACGGCGAGGTCCGCGAGCGTCTTGCGATCGATCGGATTCCCGGCCGCCTTCAGCCCGGCGATGAGCTGTCCGTAGGTGAGCCCGTGCTCCCGCGCCGCCGCATTGATCCGGACGACCCACAGGCGGCGGAAATCACGCTTCTTCCGGCGCCGGCCGACGAACGCATACTTGAGCGCCGTGTCGACCGACTCCTTGGCCGAGCGATAGAGCTTGCTCTTGGTCTGGTAGAAGCCCTTCGCGCGGGCCAGCAGCTTTTTCCGCTTGGCGCGCCGGACGTTGCCTCTCTTGACTCTCATCGTCTTTCTTCTCTCTTACGCAGGTATGGGAAACCGATTGCCAAACCAACCGTGCCGACCCGGGCGGCGGGTCGGGGCGGCGCTAGTTCGGGAGCATCCGGCGGAGTTCCTTGGCGTTGGCCGGCGACACCACGACCTTGCCCTTCAGCGAGCGCTTGCGGCTGCGCGACTTGCTGGTCAGGATGTGCTGCTTGAACGCCTTGCTCCGGACGAACTTGCCCGTCCCTGTTTTCTTGAACCGCTTTGCGGCGCCCCGGTGCGTCTTCAACTTCGGCATGATCGCGTCTGTTCCTTACCTGGTTACTGTCCCACCGCCACGGTCCGGCTCGAGCCGGACACTCCACCGATCGTCCGGCTGAAGCCGGACGCTACGAATGCGTTGTCGAGGCTGGCGCGCGCGCCGCTACTTCTGCGGCTCCTGCTCGAGGTCTTTCGGCTCGGCCGCTTCTTTCTTCGCTGCCGGCTTCTTGCCCGCCTTGCCCGACAGGATCGTGTGCATCTGATTGCCTTCCTGGCGGGGGGACGTTTCCGCGATCGCCACGTCCGTCAGGTCGTCGATCAGCCGCTCGAGGATCCGGCGGCCGATTTCCGGGTGGGCCATCTCGCGCCCGCGGAAGAAGATCGTCGCCTTGACCTTGTCGCCGTCCGCCAGGAACCGCACGATATGGTTCTTCTTGAACTGGTAGTCGTGCTCGTCCACCTTCGGCCGGAACTTGATCTCCTTGACCTCGATGATCTTCTGGTGCTTCTTCGCCTGGCGGGCGCGCTTCTGCTCCTGGTACTGGTAGCGCCCGAAGTCCATGATCCGGCAGACGGGAGGGGTCGCCGTCGCGGCGATCTCGACCAGGTCGAGTCCCTTCTGCTTCGCGATGGTGAGCGCCTGCTGCGGAGGCATGATCCCCAGCTGTTGCCCGGTATCGTCGATGACGCGCACTTCGCGCACCCTGATCCGTTCGTTCACCCGTGTGCGGTCATCCCGCCGTGGGCTTCGGTCGAAAGCTATAAAGACCTCCCGAGTAAATTCTGAACCGTTCTTCCTTTGGACCGCACCTCGCTGAGGGCGGCCTCGAGGAAGGCATCAGCCGGCCGCGATCCCTGATCCCCTTCGCTCCGGCTGCGGACGGCAACCGCCCCGGCGGCCACTTCCTTCTCGCCGACTACCAGCATATAGGGAATCTTCTGGAGCTGGGCCTCGCGGATCTTATATCCAATCTTCTCCCGGCGCTCGTCGATCTCGACCCGGAGCCCGGCCGCCGCGAGCCGCTCCCGGACCGCGCCGGCATATTCGACCTGCTGATCGGAAATCGGCAGCACGATCGCCTGGACCGGCGCCAGCCACAAGGGGAAGGCGCCTGCGTAATGCTCGATCATTAAGGCAATGAACCGCTCGAAGCTGCCGAAAATCGCCCGGTGGATGACCACCGGCCGATGCTCGGCGCTATCGGGTCCGATGTACTTGAGGCCGAACCGCTCCGGCATCTGATAGTCGAGCTGGATGGTGGCGCACTGCCACTTGCGCCCGATCGCGTCGGTGATGTCGAAATCGATCTTCGGGCCGTAGAACGCGCCATCCCCCTCGTTGATCGTGTACGCCTGACCGGCGGCCCCGAGGGCCTGCTTCAGCGACGCCTCCGCGCGATCCCAGGTCGCGACCTCGCCGAGGAACTCGTCCGGGCGGGTCGAAAGCTTCGCCGCATACTCCAGGCCGAAGTCCTCGTAGACACGCTGCACCAGCCGCAGCAGCGCCTCCACTTCCGACGCGATCTGCTCTTCGGTCACGAAACAATGCGCATCGTCCTGCGAAAACTGCCGGACCCGGGTCAGCCCCGAGAGCACTCCCGAGGCCTCGTTGCGGTGCAGCGGCGTCTGCTCGTGGAAGCGGAGCGGCAGCTCGCGGTAGCTCCGCATCTCGCTCGCGAACACCAGCATGTGGCCTGGGCAGTTCATCGCTTTCACGCCCATTTCCTCGCCGTCGCGGCCGGTGACGAGGAACATGTTCTCGCGATAGTGCTGCCAGTGCCCCGACGTCTCCCACAGCGCCTTATTGAAGAGCAGCGGCGTCTTCAATTCGACGTAGCCGGCGGGGAAGAGCACGTCGCGCATGTAATTCGCGAGCGTGTTGTAGAGCGTGGTGCCCTTCGCCAGCCAGAACGTGGCGCCCGGCGCCCACGGATGAACCGTGAACAGCCCGAGGTCCTTCCCGAGCTTGCGGTGGTCCCGCTTCTTCGCTTCCTCGATCCGCTGCAGGTGCGCCTTCAACTCCGACTCGGTCTGGAAGGCAGTGCCGTAGACGCGCTGCATCGGCTGGTTGTGCGCGTCGCCTTTCCAGTACGCGTTCGAGGTGCTCAGCACCTTGAACGCCTTCAACCGTCCGGTTGACGGCACGTGCGGGCCGAGGCAGAAGTCCACGAACGTGTCGCGGTCCTTGATCGCGTAGCAGGAGACCTCCGCATCCGCGCCGGTGGTCTTCTCGTCGATCAGCTGAACCTTGAGCGGTTCTCCCTTGCCGGCAAAGAATGCCCTGGCTTCGTCGCGCGGCCACATCTGCCGTTCGAACGGCAGGTCCTGCGCGGCGAGCTCCTTCATCTTCTTCTCGATCGCGTCGAGGTCCTCCGGCACGAACGGCCGTTCCACGACGAAGTCGTAGTAGTAGCCCTCGTCGGTGGCCGGCCCGACCCCGCACTGCGTACCCGGGAACAGCTGCGTGACGGCCGCCGCCATCAAGTGCGCCGTGCTGTGGCGATAAAGGCCCAGCGCTTCGGGACTGTCAGGTGTCACGATGCGAATCGTCGAATCGGCGTCGAGTGGCCGCGCCAGATCGACGAGCCGGCCGTTGACCACCGCCGCCACCGCGGCCTTCGCCAGCCGTGGAGAGATCTGTGCCGCCACATCGCCCGGAGTAGACCCGGCGGGCAGAGAACGGCGCGAGCCGTCTGGAAGCGTGACGGAAATCTCTGACATCAAACTAACGGTTGGCAGTGGGTCCCATCAGGGCCACTCCTGCCGCGCTGTCCGAGCGCGGTGAAGGACCGGTTGGGGAATTGGTAGGCACGAGCGGACTCGAACCGCTGACCTCCTGCGTGTCAAGCAGGCGCTCTAACCAACTGAGCTACGCGCCTATGTCTTGAAAACACTGGCCTTACCGAACGGATAGTTTAGCAGAGGGTCCGAAACGGAGTCAATGCTGAGACAGCGGATCAGGCGGCCTTCTTGCGCAGCCGATCGAGCGCCGCATCGAGAATGGGGTCGTTCGCTGGCGCCGTCCCGCCGAATTCGACGACATCCACGTCGTCCACTTCGGCCGTGGGCTGAAGTCCCTTGCCATGGATCGCTTCGCCTGAGGGGGTCAGGTAGCGCGAGTAGGTGAGCCAGAGTCCGCGGTTCTCGGGAAGCCGAACCAGCTTCTGGACGCCGGCGCGCCCCAGCGTGTGCTCGCCCACGAGATCCGCCCGCTTGTTGCCCTTCAGAGCCGCGGCGAACACTTCGGCGGCGCCCGCGGTGCCGGTGGAGACCAGCACCTGGACGGGGACCTCGATCGCGCCGTCGCCCGGCTTTGCGGCGAAGACGATCGGCGCGTCCTTCTGCTGCCGGCCGCCCTGCTGCGCGAGGGTGCCGGACTTCACGAACAACCGCGCCGCGGCGACGCCATTTTCGAACGGTCCTTCCGCGGTGCGCCGGACGTCGATCACGAGGGACTTGGCCCCCGCTTTTCGCAAGTCGGCAATTTGCTTGCTCAGTGCTTCGACGGCGCCGTTGCGGAACGTCACGACGCGCACATACCCGGTCTCGGGCGTGAGCAGGGCGGGACCATCGACGGCGTCGCGCGCGGGCGGATTGGATGCGGCAAGGCTGATCAGGCGTCCCGTGACCAGCGCGCCGGCCGGTTTTTCACGCACCAGGGTGATCTCGTGCGGGTCGGCGGCGTTGCCGCGAATGACCGTCAGCAGCAGCTTCGAACCCACTTGTCCGTGCAGCAGGCGCATGCCTTCGAACACCGACATCTCGCGCGTGGGCTTGCCGTCGATGGCGCGCACGTAGTCGCCGGTCTGAAGGCCCGCCTTTGCGGCCGGCGAACCATCGCGCGCCGCGATCACCCGCAGGTAGTATTGGCGCGTCAGCTCGAGACCGATTTCACCTTCCGGCAGCGCGGCGCCCGCCTGGACATCCGCGACCTGCCGCGCGTTCAGGTAGGCACTATCGGGGTCCAGGCCGTCCGCGAGTCCCTTCAGCGCCCCTTCCATGGCCCGATCGACCTTCACTTCCTCGACGTAATTGTTCATTACGAGCGAGACGACGTCGCCGAACACCTTGAGGTGCTGGAACGTCTCGTCTCCGGCCCGCGCCGAGGCATTGCCCATCAGGCCGCCCACCACGACGAATACGACGATCGGCGTGGACAGGAGGAGGACGGAAAGACGGGTCTTGAGTGTCATAGCCTCTCGGGGTTCGCGGGTCAGCACCCAGCCTGCGTGTCAGCGGGTCTTCCGAGTCGTACGGGGTGCGCGCCTCAGGACCTGGCCCGTCACCTTTTCAACCATTGTAAGGGATCCACCGGCTTGCCGTCGACGCGCAGCTCGAAATAGAGCGCGGGGTTCCCGCTGGGGTTGCGCCCCGAGGTCCCGACCGGCGCCTGCTGGTCCACCCGCTCGCCCCGGCTCACTCCCAGGGACGCGAGGTTCCCGTACAGCGAGAACGCGCCGTCGCCGTGGTCGATGATGACCAGGTTGCCGTAGCCGGTGAATGGTTCGGCATACGCGACCAGTCCTTCGTGAATGGCGCGGACCGGCTTGCCTTCCGCGATGGAGATTTCCACGCCGTTTCGCGCGATGGTCGCGCCGAACCGGTTGACGGTCTGCACCCCGAACCGGCCCGTCACGATGCCGGTCGCGGGCCAGGGCAGCACGCCGCGGAACGGCCGAAGGGGAAGCGACACCGAGACCGCCGGCGCGCCGCCGAGGGTGGCGACCGCGCCCTGCAATCGCTGCTGGGCCGACTCGAGCTCGCCGGTGAGCTGCGCATTGAGGTCCCGATGGGCGTCGATCGAGTCCACCAGGGTCTTGCGTGCCGCGACCGCCCGATCCATCGCGGCGCGCGCGTTCACCGCCTGCTCCTTGAGACGGGCGATGTCCCGCGCATGCGTTTCCAGCGCGCGGCGTTCGGCGGCCAGCGCCGTCAGGGTGCGCTGGTACTGCTGCACGCGCTCGCGATCGAGGCGCCCAAGGGCTGATGCGGTCCGGTACGCCCGGCCGACCGACTGGACGCTGTCGAGATCCAGCAGCAGCCGCCAGTAGCCGGCGCGACCGAGCTTGTACAGCTGGACGAGCCGCGAATTCACATCCGGGCGCTCTTTCTCGGCCACGTCGCGAAGCGCCGCCGCCCGCGTGAGCGTTTGCGCCAGCGCTGCCTGCGTGACGGTCAGGTCCCTCTGCGCCGCCGCCAGCTCCTC
>JBDTSX010000364.1:0-5825 GCA_039930925.1 Acidobacteriota bacterium
CTCGCCCGATCTCTCAGCTATGCGGCCGGCGCGCGGTCCCGGATCTGTTCCGACGAGGCGTCGTAATACAACCGTTTACCCTCCCAATACGACTGCGCGGCCATGATGCAGGCGACGGACTGAAGGAAGCCGTTGTCCACGGTGGCGTTCGTACGTGTATTCCGGCTGCGCATGCACTCGATCCAGTTCGACATGTGGGACAGGTCGCCATCGTCGATATTGATCGGCCCCGGCTTGTCGTCCCCCGGCAGCGTCACCCATCGTTCCGCCCGCTGAATGGTTGGCGAGTCCTCGTGGTTGCCCTTTTCTTCGACGACCTTCCACCGCGGGCTGCCTTCCCCGCCGATGTTGATGAGCGTCCCCTTTTTCCCCATGATCCGGCTGAAGCTGTCCGAATCGTTGCCGAAGCTGGTGGAATAGCTCGCGAGAAATGACGGGTATTCGATCAGGGCCTGGAAGGTGTCAGGATTCTCGCGCCCGTCGTGCCAGGCGTGGACGCCGCCATGCGCCACGATCGACCGGGGCGGCTGGTCGTTCGTGAAGAAGTGAACCAGATCGATGCCGTGGCTCATCCACTGGTCCGCGATACCGCTCGAGAACGCCTTGTAGAGACGGAATTCAAAGTACAGCTGCGGATCGAAGGGCCGGTATGGCTTCGTCATCAGCCACTTCTTCCAGTCGGTGTCCTGTTCGCGGATCTGCTTCACCTCCGGCCGGCCGCGCCACCGCGGCCCGTTGTAGTTCCACTCGATTTCGTACTTGCTCACGTCTCCAAGCGCGCCGCTGCGCAGCACCTCGCGCGCCGCCAGCTGATAGGGCTCGCTGCGGTGCTGCGTTCCAATCTGGACCACCAGCTTCCGCTGCTTGACGGCGTCGCGTGCCGCTTTGACTTCATGGAGCACGTTCCCCATCGGCTTTTCGCAGTAGGCGTCCTTACCCGCTTCCGCGGTGGCCTGCAACACCGGCGAGTGCGAGTGTTCCGGCGTCGCAATCAGCACCGCATCCACCGCTTTGAGCGCCAGCAGTTCCTCGAAATGCTGAAAGGCCAGTGGGGCCCGGCCATAGTAGCGCTCGGTGTTGGCCACCGCGCGTTCGCGATTGGTCTTCCAGAGATCGCAGACGGCGACGGTCTCGACGTTGTGCGAGCCCTTCAGACGAGAGGCCATCGTATGCAGCTCGGTGCCGCGGTTGCCAATCCCGATATGTCCGAGGTGGATTCGGTCATTGGCGCCGACGATCCGGTCGTAGGACAGCGCACTGGAGGCCAGGGCCGAGCCTGCCACAACTCCTGCAGCGGTCTGCAGAAACGATCGCCGATCCAACTTCGGGTCCTTGGAATTCTGCACGGCGCCCTCCTTGGTTGACGTGAATAATACTACGCAGACGTGGTACACATTGCTTTCCCAGGAGCCGCTCGATGCACAGGGTTCACTCTCGCTCGATTCTGCTGGTGGTGACGCTCGCCCTCCTGGCGGGTGGTGCGGCGCTCGGCCGCGCGCAGATGCCGGCACAGGACGAAGGCTCGACCGGCGCCTGGCAGAAGCTGCTAAAGCTTCGAACGACCGCCCGCGTCATGCACACCACGGCGCATCCGGACGATGAGCATGGCGGCGTGCTGGCGATGCTCAGCCGTGGCCAGGGTGCGAGAGTGTCGCTGCTGACGCTCACTCGCGGCGAGTCAGGCGACAACGCGATCGGTTCCGAGCTGTTCGATGCCCTCGGCCTGATGCGGACCGAGGAGCTGCTCGTTGCGGACCGGTACTACGGCGTCGATCGCCAGTACTTCGGCACCGTGGTCGATTACGGATTTTCCAAGCGGCTCGACGAGACGCTGGAGAAGTGGGGGAAGGACCACGTCCTGCGCGACGTGGTCGGCATCATTCGCACCGAGCGGCCGTTCGTGCTGATCGCGAGATTCCAGGGGAACGAACGGGACGGCCACGGTAATCATTCCGCGGCGGGGCTGGTCACGCAGGAAGCGTTCAGGCTGGCCGGAGACCCGGCGGCATTCCCGGAACAGATCGCGGCCGGGCTTCGGCCATGGCAGCCGCTGAAGCTGTACATGGGCGGGGTGCGCGAGAACGAAGACTGGACGATCCGCGTCGATTCCGGCGAGTACGACCCGGTGCTCGGGGACTCGTATCAGTCGTTCGCGCGCCACGGATTGAGCTTTCAGCGATCGCAGAACAGCGGGCGCGCCGTCCCGCAGCCCGGTCCGTCCGTGTCGTACTACAAGCGGCTGCAGTCGTTCGTCGATGCACCCGCGAAGGAGACGACGTTCTTCGATGGGATCGACTGCACCGTGCCTGGTGTGTATCGCGCGCTGCGCAAGGAGACACCGGCCGGCGCCGGCGCGTCCCTGGCTGCCATCGGCCGGGAGGTCCAGGGCGCGATCGACGCCTTCACCTTCACCAATCCCTCAGCCGCCGCGCCGGCACTCGCGCGGGCGCTGTCGGCAACCCGTGCGGCTCTCGCTCAACCCGGCGGGGATCCGGACGTCAGGTTCATGCTCGAGGAGAAGGCGCGGCAGATCGCCGATGCGATGCACGCCGTACTCGGCGTCAGCCTCACCGCCGTCGCGCAGCCAGCCAACACGCCGGAGGCCACTGGGCCGTTCAGTGCCGGGCCGCCGGCGATGCCACCGGTCATCCCGGGGCAGACCTTTGACGTCCGGACGGTGTTCACGAATCGCGGACGGTTGGAGGTCGGCAACGCGCGCGTCGTCCTCGAGAGCGAGGACAGTCGATCGAAGTGGGTGATCGGCGGCGCGGCATCGACGCCCAGGGCCGGCGAAGGCGCGCCTGCGCCTGCGGCGGATTCGGCACCGCCCAATCGGCCGATGGTGAGGACGTTCACTGTAACGGTCCCGGAGAACGCGTCCCTCACGCGTCCGTACTTTGTCCGCGCGTCGATTCAGGAGGCGCGGTATACCGTCGCCGACGCTGGCCAGATCTATCGGCCATCGGCCGAGAACGCGCTCGAGGTGGTCGGCACGTATGCGGTGGACGGCGTCCCGGTCGAGATTCGCCGGCCGGTCACGCGGCTCGATCCCAATCTGCCTTACGGGTACGACACGCGCGTGCTCGCGGTCGTCCCACCGATTGCGCTCACGCTGACGCCAGCGAATGCGGTGGTGCCCATTCGATCGACGGCGGGTAAGGCGTCAGCGGCGAACGTCAGCAAGATCAAGATGTCGGTCGAGGTGCTCAACAATCGCGACGGAGAGTCCACGGGAACCCTGACGCTGAAGGTACCGGCGGGCTGGACGGTGACGCCGGCTTCGCAGCCCTTCCGTTTTTTGCGTGCCGGCGAACGGTCGATGTACAGCTTCGAAATCGGCAGCCCATCGCTCGAAAATCGCGAATATCGTATCGAGGCGGTTGCGTCCTCCGGCGGCCGGCAGTATCACGAAGGCTATACGACCATCCGTCACCGCGACCTGGAGACGCGCTACCTGTACCGCGATGCCGTCGCATCGGTGCGGGGTGTCGAGGTGAAGATCGCGGCCGGCTTGAAGGTCGGCTACGTGATGGGCGTGGGGGACGAGGTGCCTGCGGGTCTCGCGCAGATCGGCGCAACCGTGCAGTTGCTGGAAGAGCGGGACCTCGCGACCGGCGATCTCAGCCGATTCGCCGCGATCATGACTGGCACCCGCGCCTACGCGGTCCGCGAAGACCTGCGGACCTACAATCGCCGCCTCCTGGATTATGTGAAGGGGGGCGGAAACCTGATCGTCCTCTATAACACGCAGGAATTCGTCCCGAACCTGTATGCGCCCTACCCGGGGACGCTTTCGGCGGGTGCTGAAGAAGTATCGGAGGAAGACTCTCCTGTCGAGATCCTCGCCCCGGATGCGGCGGTCCTCACCACGCCGAACCGGATCACGAAACAGGACTTCGACAACTGGGTGGAGCAGCGTGGATCGAAGTTCTGGGACACGTGGGCTGCGGAGTACACGCCGATGATTGCCACGTGGGACAAGGGTCAGCCGCCGCAGAAAGGCGGATGGCTGCATGCGAGATACGGCAAAGGGCACTACACCTACTTCGCGTATGCCTTCCACCGGCAGCTGCCCTACGGCGTCCCCGGAGCTTATCGCCTGCTGGCCAACCTGCTGTCGCTCAATCGCGTCGCGGCAGGTTCGGAGCCAGCGCGATGACTGGTGCCCGCCGCGCCATCCTCGCGGTCGCCGCAGTGGTGATCATGCACGGGACTGCCGCGGCACAATCCTGCCCGGCGCTGCAGGTTGGCAATCCGGATGGCAACTACATCATTCCCGGCGGCCAGGGGGAAATCCACTATTCCGGCGATCTCGTTTTGGATGCATACGTGCAGCGCGGCGCCGCACGTCCCCCTTCCGTCATCGTTATTCACGGCGGCGCGTGGACGTCTGGCAGTCGCGTCGCGCATGTCGGGCAGATTCTCGAGGTGCTGACGCGAGCGGGGTACAACTGGTTCTCGGTCGACTATCGGCTCGGCGGCCTGGCGCGCTTTGAGGATTCTCTCGCCGATCTCCGCGCCGCGCTGGCCTTCGTGCGCTGCCGCGCGGTCGAATTCGGCATCGATCCGAACCAGCTCCTGTTGCTCGGCGAGGACTCGGGCGCCCAGCTGGCCGCGCTGCTGGCGGCCGAGCAGCCGGCGGGCGTGGTGGGAGCGGTCCTGATCGGCGGAATCTACGATCCGGGCGCCCTTGCCACCTTGTCGCGCGGCCTCGATCGGGATCTGTTGGCGCGCGCGTCGCCGATCGCGCGGATCGTCGCAAAGATGCCGCCACTGCTCGTCGTGCATGGTGGGGCCGACGACGAAGCGCCGGCCACGAATGCCAGCCGCTATTGCAGCGAGGTCGTCCAGCGCGGCGGCCGGTGCCAGTTCCTGGAGGTCGAGGGCGCGAGTCATCGGAGTGAAAACTGGTGGCCGACCCAGTGGACTTACAAGCGCGCGGTCGTCGAGTGGATTTCGTCGCTGACCGGCGTGCGCGCAGCCGCCCATCGGCCGCGTGACGCGGCGATTCGCAAGGACATTGTGTACAGCCCGTCCGCGCATCTCCAGCTCGATGCATTCCTGCCGCATGCGGCCGGGCCGGTGCCCGCCGTGATTGTCGTACATGGGGGGGGGTGGGAAGCCGGCGACAAGGTCACCTATGTCACGCCGCTCTTCGAGCCGCTGGCCCGTGCCGGACTGGCCTGGTTCTCGATCGACTACCGGCTGACGCCGGCATTCACCAACCAGGATCAGCTCGACGATCTGCGCCAGGCCATTCGGTTCGTGCGGCGCGAGCACGAGCGCTTCAACATCGATCCCGCGCGCATCGTGCTGGTCGGCGAGTCGGCCAGTGGGCAGCTGGTAACGCAGATCGCCGCGGCGGACAATTCGCTCGCCGGGGTGGTGTCGTTCTACGGCGTGTATGACTTCACGGCGATGGTCACCGATGCGTCACCGCGGTCGCTGCTCGTCCGTTTGTTTCGACGTCGGGTACTGGACGGAGCATCGCGCGCAGAGTTGCGGCGCTATTCGCCGCTCTACCGCGCGCACAAGGACATGCCGCCGCTGCTGATGGTGAATGGTACCGGGGAGCGTCTATGGACGCAGGCGCAGGCGTTTTCGCAGCGATTGACCGCGCTCGGCGCCAGGCACGAAGTGCTGGCGCTCGAGGGAGCGCCGCACGGGATGGAGAACTGGGAAGGCCACCCCGAGTGGATGTCGTACAAGCGCCGCGTCGTCGAGTGGATCCGGGAGGTCACGAGGTAGGTAGCGTTCGGCTCACGTCCGTCACTCTGAAGGGCCCGTAGTCCTGGCGTGGGGTGTCTCTGCGGGGTCACTTCTCG
>JBDTSX010000365.1:0-5825 GCA_039930925.1 Acidobacteriota bacterium
GAGCGCGTTCATTCCGGCATCCTTCGGATGCGCCCCTCGGCGCATCTCCTCGACGATCAGGAACGAGCAGAGGCCGTAGAGATTGGCCTCGCCGCGGCCGGTGGAGCCGGCGGCGCCCACTTCGTTGTCCACATAGAGTCCGGCGCCGAGAATCGGCGAGTCGCCGACCCGTCCCGGGATCTTGAACGAGAGGCCGCTCGTCGTCGTCACACCGCCGAGGTCTCCCTTGGCGGTGACGCCGTCGCAGTTGATGGTGCCGTACCTGTGCCTCCGGTCGATGATGCCTTCGGCGATCATCCGCCGCTCGACGCCGCGCATCGCCTGCTCGCGCTTGACCGGATCGAGATAGTGCAGCGGATCGGTTTCCCGCTTCCAGCGGAGCCACGCGGCGCGTGACCGATCGGTATTCAGATCGTCTTCGATCTTGAACCCGAGACCGCGCGCGAAATCCTGCGCCCCTTTGCCGACGATCAGGTGATGATCGGTCTGTTCCATGACGGCGCGGGCCACGAGCGAGGGCGTGCGCACGCCCTCCAGCGCGGCAACGCCGCCGGCGCGCTTCTTCGGTCCGTGCATGCAGCATGAGTCGAGCTGCACGACCCCCTCCGCATTCGGCAGACCGCCGTAGCCGACGTACATCTCCTCCGGATCGAGCTCGACGACGTTGACGCCGGCGACGAGCGCGTCGAGGACATCCTCCCCTTTCACGATTTTCTCGAACGCAATCTCGACGCAGGTCTTGTCGCCACCGTTCTTGTAGAGATGGCCGTTCGACGACGCGATCACGACCGGCTGGGAGCCGCCCCGCGTGATGACGGCGGGTGCCTGGCCGAATGCGGCGACCGGACTTGCCGCCGCAGCCAGGCCGGCGGCCGTGCCGGTCGTCACGAATTCGCGTCGCGTCAGTCGTCGGGGCATGGTTCGTCCCTTTCGTCGGTGTCTGCCAGAGGATGAAGATCGCGTGAATCCGCTTCGGTGACCCACGGGTCGAGCGGCGCCAGTGTATCGCTTTTATTGACGGCCACGGAACAGCCGACTACGATTGCCGTCTGTGCTCCGAGACGTCAGCCGCACCATCACCCGCCGGGTTTCCCTGGACACCATTCGTGAAGCGGCGGTTCCCGTCTACCGCGCGGCGGTGCGCACGCCGCTGGTGCGACTCGACCTACCCGTCGCGATCGGCGGCGGGCCGGCGGTCTTTCTCAAGCTCGAAACCCTGCAACCAATCGGATCCTTCAAGATCCGCGGCGCCCAGGCCGCGGTCAGCCAACTCACGCCGGAAGAGCTCGCTGGCGGGGTCTGGACCGTCAGCGCCGGTAACGCCGCGCAAGGGGTCGCGCTCGCGGCGCGGCTGGCCGGCGCGGCCTGCAGTGTCATGGTGATGGACACCGCACCGCAAACCAAGCTGCGGGCGATCGAGCGGCTCGGGGCGACCATCGTGCAGGCGCCCTACGATGAATGCTGGCGCGCCGTAGAGCAGCACGGAGCGGATCGGATGCGCGGGGTTTTCGTGCACCCGTTCGACGACGACCGGTTCATTTCCGGCAACGGCACCATCGGCCTCGAGATCCTCGACGACCTGCCCGACGTGGACGCCGTGATTGCGCCGCTCGGCGGTGGCGGGTTGCTGGCCGGGATTGGCTGTGTGATGCACGCGCTGCGTCCGGAGGCGCGCGTTTATGCGGCCGAACCGGAGACGGCGGCGCCGCTCTCCCTCTCGTTCCGGAGAGGGGAAGCCAGCCGGTTCGACGCCTGGCAGCCTTCGTTCGTGGACGGCGCCGGCGGCCGCTCCGTGCTGCCCTCGATGTGGCCGCTCCTCCAGGCCTGGGTGCAGGAATCGCTGGTCGTCGCCCTGGACGACGCGGCGCGGGCGATGCGCGCGGTCGCCGACCGCGTGCACGTGATCGCGGAAGGGGCTGCGGCCTGCGCGGTCGCCGCGGCGCTCTCGCAGGATTTCACTAAACGCGGTCACCGCACCGTCGTGGCGATCGTGTCCGGCGGCAACATCGACCTCGCGCGCTTCGCGAGCCTCACTGGTGCGTGCGCTGGCGACAATGGAAGGTAAACCTCTTGGATAACGTGACTCCTCTGACCGTGCCGGCGCGCCTGAAGCGGCTGCCCGAGCTCGCCGGCGATCTCTGGTGGACGTGGAACCCGCAGGCGCGGGACGTGTTCCGCAAGCTGGATTACACGCTGTGGCGGCAGACCGCGCACAACCCGGTGCTGATGCTCCGGCAGATTTCACCGGAGATGCTGGCGCTGGCGGCCGGCGACGAGCGGTATCTGGCGATCTACGACGAGGCGGCCGACGCGCTCGACAACGCACGCAGCGCCCACGACACGTGGTGGCAGGCGCGCTTTCCAGATCTCCGCGGTCCAATCGCGTACTTCTCGGCCGAGTTCGCGCTCCACCAGTCGCTGCCGATCTACGCCGGCGGCCTTGGCGTGCTCGCCGGGGATCACTGCAAGGAGGCGAGCGACCTGGGCCTGCCGCTGATCGGCATCGGCTTCATGTATCCGCAGGGCTACTTCCATCAGAATGTCTCTCCTGAAGGCTGGCAGCAGGAGTCCTACGAGCGCCTGTCGTGGAATGACGCGCCGATCGAGAAGGCGCTGCTCCCGGACGGCACCCCGTGCATCATCGCCGTCCCGCTCGGCAATCGCAGCGTGCTGGTATCGGTCTGGCTGGTGCGCCTCGGCCGCGTGAAGCTCTATCTGCTCGACACCGATCTGGAAGAGAACGCGCCGTGGGATCGCGAGCTCTCCGCGCGGCTCTACGGCGGCGACCGCGAAACCCGCGTGCAGCAGGAAATCATCCTCGGGATCGGCGGCGTCCGCGCGCTGCGCGCGATGGGGGATTCGCCCGGGGTCTGGCACCTCAACGAAGGACATGCCGCCTTTGTCGTGCTGCAGCGTATTCGCGAGGCCCTCGACCGGGGCGAAACGTTCGAGACGGTACTCGAAGACGTCCGGCGGACGACCGTCTTCACCACCCATACGCCGGTGCCCGCGGGGCACGACGCGTTTCCGTTCCACATGGTCGAGACCCACCTCGCCAACGCATGGGGGCCGCTCGGCCCGTACCGCGACGCGTTCATGGCGCTCGGGCTCTACGACAACGGGAGCGGGCCGCTCTTCAACATGACCGCGCTCGCCCTGCGCACCGCCGGGTCGACCAACGCCGTCAGCCAGCTTCACGGTGAAGTGACGCGCGAGATGTGGGGACCGATCTGGCCCGGCGTGGCGGACGACAAGCGGCCGGTCCGCACGATTACCAACGGGGTGCACGTGCCGACCTGGTTGTCGGCAGAAATGACCAAGCTTTTCGACGACTATCTCGAGCCCGGGTGGCGCGATCGGCACGACGACCCGGCGATCTGGGCGCGCGTGCTCGAGATCCCGGATGAAGAGCTGTGGTCGGCCCGGCAGGCGCTCCGCAATTATCTCTTCACCTTCATCCGTGAACGCGCCCGCCAGCGCTGGAAGGACGAGCACGTCAGCGCGGCCCGAGTCGTCGCGGCCGGCACGCTGCTCGAGCCGAGCGCGCTGACGATCGGATTCGCGCGGCGCTTCACCGGTTACAAGCGCCCGGAACTGATTTTCCGCAATCCGGATCGGCTGCTCAGCATCCTGAACGCCCCGCGCCGCCCGGTCCAGATCGTCTTCGCCGGCAAGGCCCATCCCGCCGACGAGACCGGCAAGCATCACCTCCAGCAGGTGTATCGCCGCGCGATCGACCCGATGTTCGGCGGCCGCGTCGCGTTCGTGGACGACTACGATCTCCACGTCGCGCACTTTCTCGTCCAGGGGTGCGATGTGTGGATGAACACTCCGCGCAAGCCGCTCGAAGCCAGCGGAACCAGCGGCATGAAGGCCTCGATCAACGGCGTGCCTCACCTGAGCATTGGCGACGGGTGGTGGGCCGAAGGGTTCACCGGGAAAAACGGCTGGCTGATCGAAGGACAGCCTCAGAACCCGGATCCCGACGCCGTGGACGCCGCCGACGCGGAAGCGCTCTATCAGCTGCTCGAGCGCGACATCGTGCCGACGTTCTTCGATCGCGACGCCCTGGGGATCCCCCGCCGCTGGCTGTCGATCGTCCAGCAGGCGATCATCTCGGTGACGCCGCGCTTCAGCGCGCGGCGCATGGTGAAGGAATACGCGGAAGACCTCTATGCTCCCGCCATCCGGAGGCGCGAAGCGCAGCCTCACGTCTAAGGCTGCATGCGGCATTCCATCGATCCGGCGCGGGCATCATCCTCCCCGTTGTGGGGAGGACATCGGCGTCGCGCGTAGTACAATCGTCGGCATGTCCCGGAAAACTATCGTGCAGGCCCGATGCGCTCTCTGCGGCGCGAAAGAGGTCACGGAGCCCCGTGGCGAAGAGCGATACTGCCGCGACTGCTGGGACAAGAAAATCGCCGTCGAGGAGATTGTCGCCCGCGAATTCGCCCTCAAGCGTTACATCCGCGCCCACAGCGCGGAAAAATATCTGATCTATCACTCGACGCAGAAGCGTCCCTGCGGCCAGCTCATCGTCGTTGACGACGGGTATGACTTGTTCCTGACGATGGTGCTGTATCCGACCTTCACGTGGGACGAGGCGGCCTATCACCTCGAAGGCGACCCCGAAGGCCGGTCGTTCGCGGAGATCCTGGTGGACGTCGTGGCCGCTGAGGTCATCGAGCCCTGGGGGGGCGGCAAGTGGCACCTCGAGATCTTCCGGTCTTCGAGCCCCGAGGGGGAAGACTGGAATGGCGAGATGTAATGGCCCTATAATGCGCGCGGTTCCACTTCCCGGGAGGTCCTCATGAATCGTAGCCGGTTCGCGCTTGCAGCCGTCGCTCTCGCGTCGTTCGTGATCGCGCCCGTCGCGTCCGCTCAATCGAAGGCACCGGCTTCAAAACCCACCCCCGCGGCGGCACAGGCGCCTGGGGCGAAGGCCGATCCTGCCGCCCTCGCTCCAGCGCCGGCGACGCCGGCGAAGTGGGTCAAGCCGATCAAGGGCACCGCCAGCATCGAAGTGATCCAGGGTGTGCCGAAGAAAATCGGAAACGACATGGTCACCGTCTTGAAAGTCAGGAACATGTCGTCCGGCTCGATCGGGCTCCTCAAGGTCGACGAGTATTGGTACAACAAGAAGCAGGCGGTGATCAGCGGCGATACGCAGCGCTATCCGAAGCCGTTCAATCCGGGCGACGTCATCGAGCTGACGATGCGCTCCCCGATCAAGCCTGATCTCTTCCAGAGCCAGTACGCGTTTTCGCATGCGGGCGGCGACATCAAGGCCAAGCCGGTCAAGAAGTTCGAATAGTTTCCCGCAGGAATCGACCGAGGCGGCGGGGTCGGGGCGGCGCGCGCCGGCGTGCAGACAGCGTCTCGGCCCTGACGTGGCCGGGACGTTCGCCCCAACGCGTGCGCGCTGGGGGGGCTACGACGAACGAGCCGCGAGCCGCGCGGCATAGCGCCCCGCGAACCGCGCGGCATAGCGCCCCGCGAGCGGCATCTTCCACTCCTTCCCGTTGAACGCCTGTACCAGGCACACGCCCCACGCCACGACCCAGAGAACCGCGATCCCTTCCGAAATGCGGTACATCAGCGTGAACGCCAGCGGCGAGACGAGCAGCGAGAGAAACGAGAACACCATCGCCGCGGCCGCCAGCACGCCGAGTCCGCCAAGGCCGATCACTGCCTGCCAGGCGTGAAAGCGGACGTAGCGGTTGGCGCGTTCCACCAGCAGGATCAGCAGGCCCGAGAATGGCCCGGCAAGATACGCGAGTGCCGCGGCGAAGTGGGGATCGAGACCGGTGGAGGAATCGCTCATC
>JBDTSX010000366.1:0-5819 GCA_039930925.1 Acidobacteriota bacterium
GATGTCTGGATCAGGCGCGACGATGGCTGGAAGCTGAGCGTACGGCACTCTGGCGCGCAGCCGCAGAGAAACGAGGTCGCAGCGCAGTACGGGAAGGTGCCGCAGCCCCCGCCACTGTGGGACGTGCGCACCGAGTTCTCGCTGGCTGCCACCGGCGGCAACACCTCGACCCGCACGGTTGGCGCCGGGGGCAGCATCGCGCACCGCGCCGGCCGAGCGACGACTGATGGGTCGATCGCGTTCCTCACGAGCGATTCGGACGGTGTCACCAGGGCTCGATCGCTTGCGATTCAGGCCCGTCACGGGATTCGAGTCCGCGAGCGGCTCGAGGGATTCGGACGGGGAGGGTATGCGCGGGATCGGTTTGCTGGGATCGACGATCGGGTGAGCGTCGAGGCCGGCGCGGCCTATGCGCCGTCAGGCGTGCACCGGCACGCGGTCCGGGCAGAGGCGGGCCTGGGCTTCACGATCGAGCAGAGGCTCGACGCCACCGAGCTTCGATTCGCCACGGCGGCAGGCGCCGTGAAGGACGTCTGGACGTTTGCGCCCGGGGCGGAGTTCGTCGAGGACGCCGGGCTGATCGTCGATCTCGAGGCGATTGGGAACTGGCGCGCGAGCAGCACGACCGCTCTCCGTCTCATCCTGACTCGGGCGCTCTCGCTCCGGGCGTCTCATGCGCTCGAGTACCGCAACACGCCAGTCGGCGGATTCGGCCGGCTGGATCTGCGCACTGACGTCGCGCTCGTCCTCTCCTTCCAGCGGCGTCCCCGCTTCCGCTGAATCGGGACGGCCGGCTCAGGGGCAGTCAGGCAACGGCCCACCGCGCGAGGACGGTGCGAATCGCGCCATCAGGGTCGGACAGAGCTCTCCGAAGGCGTACCGCGGGAAGGATCTTCATCTCCTCAGGACCAACCGGGATGTATTGCTGCTTCGCCGCGTCATAGCGCCGCATCCTGAGCAGCAGTTCGTGCTTGGACAGGACCAGCGACGAGAGTCGCTCCAGCGCTCGGATCCCGTGAGAGAACGCTTCGACGTAGAGAAACTTCATGCCGGCCGCCATGGCGGTCTGGTGTGCCAGACGCCGTGAGGCACGCGTGCCGGCTCGCGCGGACACGATGATCAGGGGAGGCGCGCCCGGCAGGCGTCGATTCCAGATGCCGAGAGCCGTGTCGAGCATGCTCCGAAGCGGCGTGTGAAGCCGTTCCCCCGTCAGACCCTCGGGGTACCAATGCTCGCTCGTCAAAGACAGGTTGTCCACGACCTCAAGCTTGTAGGCGTGGGGAAGAATCTCGGCGAGATGTGCTGCAAGTACCGACTTGCCTTGAAATGGCGGCCCCCCAATGACCATCAAGCCGCCACTGTTCTGCAGCGCAGGGTCACGGCGTCTCAGCGCGACGCGAACGGCGCTCGACTGGTTCATGTGCATCCCCGGTTCATCGGCGTCGCTTTCCGCGGCTGGGGCGCTTCGACAATCGGCGTGTCAAAGCCGCGGCGCGCGCGCCAGTATACGAGTGTTCGGTCCTGCAACCCCGCCGCCTGGCATCAGCCCATGCATGCGCTGAACCCTATCCGAAGGCTCTTCCGCCGCATCACGTCGCGCGTCCGCGTCACGCCGTTGAGGCGACCGCCAGGGGATAGCCGCCTCTTCCGTCTCCCAGCGGGGACGGCTTCGTCGCCAGCAGCCGGCGCAGCAACACTCTTACCGCACGGTCGTCCTCCACGCGGAACCGCGCGCAGGTAGGGCGCCTGCCGACGGCGATGGTCACGGCCGATCCTGGCAGCGCACGGAACAGATCCTCGTCGGTGCGGTCGTCGCCGATGGCGATCACAGCGGTGTCCAGAATCGCCGACCTCTCGATCTGGTCTGCGGCGAGGGCCTTACTGACCCCCTGGAGCCGCACCTCGATGACTTTGTGTCCGTCCAGGACCTCGACCGGCTGATTGCTGAAGGCGTGGTCCAGCAACAGGCGAAGTTCATGGGCCTGCCGTGAGCCGAATTCCTGCCCTGCGCCACGGTAATGCCACGCCATCGAGGCGCTCTTGACTTCGATCAGGGATCCCGGCGTACTGTCGGTGAACTGCTCCAGGATCGGCCGGAGTCGATTCATCCAATCGAGGCCGGCCGTCGTCGCCGCGTGCCAAGCCGCATCCGGACTCGGCCGATACCAGAACCCATGCTCGGCCCATAGGGACAGCGGCACCGAACCGAGCCACTCTTCCAGCGTCTGACGCGGCCGGCCGCTGACGATGTCGACGTCTACGCCCGGCAGCGCGGCGAGCTCCGCCAGCAACGACAGAAGTTCCTCGTCCGGGGCGGCCAGTTCGGGCGAACCCGCGAGGGGAACCAGTGTTCCGTCGTAGTCCAGCAACAACCGGAGACGCGGTGCTCGTCGCGCTTCCGACAGAGCGGTCGCGAGGCTGGGCTCGGCGATAGCTGGGGGGCGTTCCTGGATCATCGCATCTATGGTATCATCATATTAGTTTGAGTTCAAACTAATATGCTGCACTGCTCTCAGCACCATGACCACACTTGGTTCCGATCGTCAAAGGACCGACCGACATGACCAGCTTCGGTAATTGGCCAGTATGGGGATCGCGGGTGCTGTGGACGATCGCCACCATCGCGTGCGGCTGGGGCATGGGCCGCATTCTGAGTGCGGTCGTCGTCTCCCGGGCTGCTGTCTGGCTGCCAAGTCGTCATGCGGTGTGGGCCGATACCGCCGCGCAAGTGATTCGCCGGCGCTTGCCGTGGTGGTGCCTCCTGATCGCTATCTGGCTCGCAGCGGGATACTGGCCGTTGACCTCGGAAGCCCGAGTGCTGGTGGAACGGACGCTCTTCGTCCTTGGATCTCTCTCGGTCACACTGGTCGCGGCGACAATCGCCAGCCGGGTCGTGGACAGCTATGGCGCGATCCTGGCGCCCTCGCTCCCGGTCAGCAGCTTGACCCGCAATATCGCCTGGGGGCTGATCGCGCTGTTGGGCTTGTTGATCGTTCTCAACGGGCTGGGCTTGTCGATCGCGCCGATGTTGACCGCACTCGGCGTCGGTGGCCTGGCGGTCGCGCTCGCCCTGCAGGAGCCGCTGGCCAACTTCTTCGCGGGCGTCTTCATCACCTTGGCGGGCCAGATCCGCGTTGGCGATTATCTGAAGCTCGACTCCGGGCAGGAGGGCTACGTCGTCGACTTCAGTTGGCGGTCCACCCGCCTGCGCATGCTGGCCCACAATCTCGTCCTCGTGCCGAATGCGAAACTGGCCCAGGCAATCCTCGTCAATCATTCCCTGCCTTCTCGAGATTTGGCTGTCCTGGTGGAGGTGGGCGTCGACTACGCGTCTGATCTCGATCATGTCGAGCGGGTCGTGGCCGCGGTCGCCCGAGAGGTGATGACGGAAGTGCAGGGCGGAGTCCCCGACTTTGCGCCGTTCATTCGCTTTCACACCTTTGGCGACTCGAGCATCAATTTCACGACTATTCTCAGGGCCCGCGAATTCGTCGATCAGTATCTGATCAAGCACGAATTCATCAAGCGCCTGCACGCCCGATTCGACAACGAGGGGATCGTGGTGCCTTTTCCGATTCGGACGATCGTCGATCGAGAGACATCGGCCGGTTCTTCGGCCGGTCCCACGGCCAGGAGCGCCTGATCGCACGCATCTCGTTGCCACACCGCCCAGGCCGGTGATGGACGGCGGCGGCGGCGACAGGCCAGCCTGCGATCGCGATGCTCCGAGGCAGGGTGAGGTCGTGAGGCGGGTCGCCGCGATTCGAGAACCGGATGTAGACGGCCACCCGTCGGCCAGGCAGCGCCTCAACCGGCAGGTGATTTCCGCTGGTCGTCTCTGAAACGCTGTTCGACGCGGGCGCGAGCTTCCTCGAGCGTAGACGCCATCGCGGAGCGCGTGCGCGATCGCACGATGATTCGCTTCAATCCCCCGAACACCCCTCCCAGGGCGTCAATCCGCGAACGATTGATGTAGACGAGATACGACGACGGTGCGTCGGCGGCGCCGTCGGCCAGGAGAACGGTCAAGCCAAGCGACGCATCGAAGTAATGGGAGCTGTAAATCTGCTTCGACGCCGCGGCGAACAGTGCCGGCGCCTGGCCTGACAGTCGAGCGATCGCCAAGTGCGTCACGCTCAGGACCACGCGCGGCCCCAACTTTTCCTTGGACCAGTAGATGGTGTCGTCAACGTCGGTGCGAGCGGCGCGGGGAAACTGCTCCAGATGCTGCTCGAGCAACGGAAAGCGCTCGAGAAACGCCGGGCGGGATCTGATCATTTCCCGGAACTCGCGGGCCACCGACAGCGGCTCCTTCGCGTCGCCGTAGGTCATCAGCGCGTCGTCGCCCGAGGTGCGGTAGCCGTTGACCAGATCGACCAATATCTCACGGATGACGCGGTTCGTTACCGCGGCGTGATTGGGATCGGGCCTGGCAATCTCCCGCTGAAACCGGCCGATCGCATCACTCGACAGCTGCAGATTGCAGGAGCCCGGATGACAGCGCCGCAGCGACTCGACGTCGCCTGATTCCAGCGTCAGTTCGCGGAGGTTCTCGACTCGCGCTGGCAGGCCAAACACACCAATCTGGAGGACTGATGGATTGCGTTTGAAATCGGCAATCTGACGGAGCTGGTCGAGATAAAAGGCGGCCGGTACCCGCAGGCGAATCACGCCCAGCGTCGCGACCTCCCGTCGATCAGTCGGATCGAGGCTTCGACTGACCGGCCGATCCCCGGAGAGATCGCCCAGATCCGAGGCGGACAGTGAAAAGTTGGACTTCAAGAACTCGAGCGCGAGGTTCGCATCGGTTCGGCGGCGCGGCGGTGACGCGCGATCGGCCAGGCCGATCGTCGCGGCCACGAGCACCGCGAGTGCGACGGCTCTCATGAACCCGTACGACGTGTTCCCAATACGCGCGCGATCAGCCGCAGTTTGGGGGGGGCGTGTGACGCCGCTTCCGGCGGATAGTCGACCCGACGGTGGTACATCGCCTGGAGCGCTCTCGAGAAGGCTTGGTGCACCTGAGAGAGTTCTCGTTCCGTCAGGCCCGAGTCATCGAGCTGTTGCTCGGCGCGAATCCGCTCGAGCGTGCGGCGAATGATTTCGTTGCATGCCGCATCGTCGATCGGAGGCGACGAACGTGCGGTGGCCTCGACTTGATCGGCAATCATCACCAGGGCGGTCTCTCGGGAGCGAGGCCGGGGTCCTGGGTATTGATACGTCTCCGGTTCCACGGCTGTCGCATCCAGGCGTGCGGCCTGGTCGCGAAACAGGCGCATCACGCCGGTGCCGTGATGCTCGCGGACGAAGTCGCCGATTCGCGGGCCCATTCGATGCCTGGCCACCAGGTCGACGCCATCGGAGACGTGAGCGCGAAGGATGCGGGCACTCTCCCAGGGATCCAGGCCGTCGTGCGGGTTCGGCCCGTGCTGGTTCTCGGTGAAATACTCCGGCGCCAGGCTCTTGCCGACATCGTGATACAGACTCCCGACCCGCGTCGTCAACGCATCAGCGCCGATCGCACTGGCTCCGGAATCGGCGAGCACTCCCACGTTGATCGAGTGTTGAAACGTACCGGGCGCGGTCATCGCCAGCTCGCGGAGAAGCGGATGCTCGTAGCTCAGCCACTCTTCCATCGTCCAACGGGTCGTGTGACCGAACAGCCACTCGGCAAGGGGACCAAACGCGAGGGTCAGGGGGGCGCCCAAGAACCCACCCGCCCCCGCCGCGATCGCCTCCCGCAGCGACTGGCCGATCGGCTGCGGCAGCGCGGCGAACAGACCGGACGCGCTCGTGAGGGCGGCGATGATCCCGGTCCA
>JBDTSX010000367.1:0-5815 GCA_039930925.1 Acidobacteriota bacterium
TGGGATTGAGGCGATAGACCCGCCGCTGGGCCTCCACGCGCGACTCGACGAAGCCGCCCTCGCGCAACACTTTCAGGTGCTTGGAAACCGACGGTTGCGGCAGGTCGAGACGCTGCATCAGCTCGCCCACCGAGCGCTCGGACGAGGCCAGCATGCACAGGATGGCGCGGCGATTCGGTTCGGCGATGACGGCGAATGCAGATTCCACGACACGTATATTTCTATACGTGCATATACTTGTCAAGGGATATGGCGGCTGCGGATTGTCCGGCTGCCTGGCGACACAAGAACTCGACGCCAAGTGCCGCGCCTCAGAGTAGACTTTGCGGCTGTTGCCGAAGATGCACCGCGATGCCCAGCCCGTCCGCTCTGAGGATCTCGATCCGCCCCGCTACGTGATCGTATCGGCGCGCGTGAGTCCGATAGTGGAGCTCACGCGCTGGCTGTTCGAGCGGCACCGCATCCCCTACGATGAAGAAGGGCACGCGCCGCTCCTGCACGTGCCGTTCACGCTGTGGCGGCGCGGCGGGGTCGAGGTGCCGGTCGTGGTGAGCGCCGCGCAGACGTGGAAGGGCGCGCGCGAGACGCTTTACGGGCTCGACAGCCGCCTGCGCCCCGGCGAACGGCTCTTCGGCGAGGAGCCCGCGGAACGCGAGCGCAACCTTGCGCTGGTCGAGCAATTGCTGACGCGCTTGCTGCGCCAGGTCCGGCGCTTCACGTATTTTCATCTGCTGCCACTCCGACGCGTTGTCTTTCCGGTCGTCACGGACGGAATCCCGCCGTGGGAGCGCGCGGCGATGGCGATCGCGTTCCCGATCTGGCGCCGCCTGATGGGGCGCGCGCTCGATTTCAGTGACGCCGCGGTCGCCGACGCGCTGCCCAAGATCGAAGACGCATTCGCGATCGTGGAGGGGGAGTTGTCGGCGCGGGGCACGCGGTTTCTCGGCGGCGACGCCCCGAACGCGATCGATATCATTTTTTCCGCCCTGGTCGCGCCGCTCACGCTGCCGCCGGGCTACGGATCGAAGCTGCCGGCGCTCGACGCGCTGCCACCGGAGCTGCGGCGGGTGGTCGATGCGCTGCGGGCGCGGCGCGGCGGGCAGCTCGTGTTCGACACCTACGCCGCCGCGCGGCCTTCGCCGCAGCCGCCACTGAAGCGTCCGCGCCGGAATCGGACCGTGGCGCAGCGCCTCCTCGGTCCGGCGGTGTTTCGCGCGGGCGCCCGCGCCGCCGTCGCCTGGGGCACGCCGATCGTCGCCAAGCGTCTCGCACTCGTCTCGCGCTGGGTTGACGTGCGGCAGGTGCTCGAGCGGGACCTCGCGTACCGCATCGAGCCGATCAACGGGCCGAACTTCCATACCATCGGCGGCGCGTTCGTGCTCGGCCTCGATCGAGGCCCGCAGTTCGCGCGCGAGCGACGGCAGATGTACGAGGCGGTGACGCGGATCGATGTCGCGGAGCTGCGCGCGCGGATCCGCGGCGAAGCCGACCAAATCATTGCGGACGCGCTCGGCGCCGGCGATCGCATCGACACCGCACACGGCTATGCGCATCCCGTCGCGGCGCGGACCGCCGCCTGCCTCTTCGGCATTTCCGGCCCGACCGAGGCGGATCTGATGCGCGTCTGCCGGGCGCTCTTTCATTTCAGTTTTCTCGCGAATCCGAGCGAAACCCGAGTCACCGAGCGGGCGCGCCGAGCTGCCGAAGAGATGCGCGGCTGGATCGGGGAAGAGATCGCGCGCCGCCGGCGCGATCGGATCCGGATCGACGACGTGCTCGGCCGGCTGCTCGATCTGCAGGAGGAGAGCGGCGCACCGCTCGACGCCGAGACGGCGCGGCGCATCCTGGTCGGTCTGCTGGTCGGCGCGATCGATACCACCGCCCCGACGGTGCCGCGGATCGTCTACGTGCTCGCGTCCGATCCAGCCCTGCTCGCGCGCGTCCGGCGCGACGTCGATGACCCGATCAGGATGACCGGCTGGTGCTGGGAGGCGCTGCGCATGTGGTCGCCGGCGCCGGTATTGTTTCGCCGCACGCCGGCACCGACCTCGCTCGCCGGACGCGCGATACCGGAAGGCTGCAAGGTGGCGGCGTTCACACAAGCGGCGATGTTCGATCCCGGCGTCTTTCCGCTGCCGCGGCAGTTCGATCCCGGGCGGCCGCTGGAGTCCTACATGAACTTCGGCGGCGGACTGCACCCGTGCGCGGGCCGCGGCGTCAACGGAGTCCAGCTGCCGGAGCTGGTGTCGCGGCTTCTGAGGCACGACATCGTCTCCGTCGGCACGCCGCGTTTCGTCGGTCCCTTTCTGGACGAGCTCGTCGTCACCATCAGGAGGCCCAGCCAATGAGCCACACGTTCGTCACGATCATCTGTCCGGTGGCGCAGGACAACGTCGAACGCGCGCGCGATCGAATTGAATCGCTGGGTAATCCCGTCGTCGAGCGGGCGTTTACCGCGTTCGAGGCGGTCGCGGACGAACCGGGCGATCTCGCGGTGCATTTCGCGAGCCTGACGGTGTTTCCGGCGACCGGCGGGGGCGGCCATCTGCTCTTCGAGTTCTCCGCCGACGGTGCCCGCGACGCGCTGATCGCGGCGCTCGCGAAGCACCTCGGTCCGCTCGTTCATGATGCGTACGCGCTCGCCGCCGATCGCGGCAGCGTGCCGCTCGCCGACTACTGGTCGTCGCACATCGTGGAGGTCGGTCAGGGGGTGTTCGACAACGCCGGGATCGTCTTCGCCGGAACCCCCGGCCTCTCGGTCCGCCGGATCCGTCAGGAGCTCGCGCTGCGAGCGCATCTCAAGGCCCTCGTCGAAGAGAATACCGAACGGTTCACATCGGCGCTGGCGGTGATCGAGCGGGTGCGCCGCGCGCTCGAGAAAAATCCGACTTTCTCCTGGGCGCTGCAGGCGGACGACGTCGCCGCGCTGCAAAGCGAGCGGACCGGGGTCGGCCCATACCTCCGGATCGGGCTGAACGTCTTCAGGATGTATCTGTGGCCGCTGGTCGTGCCGGCGGCCCTGGTCCTCGGGCTTGCGATCGCGGCAGACCGCAGCGGCGCCGGCATCACCCGGGCGGCAATGGTTGGCTGGGACGCGTTGATCGCGACGCTGCTCGCGGCCGTTGCCGCGCTGGCGATCGCCTATGTGTTCTTCCGCAGGCAGGAGGCCCGCGACCTACCGGACCACCGCCCGCCGAACCCGAACGGGATCGCGGCGATCGTCGCGCGCGAGAACTTCTACGCACACAACCATCTCGCCGCGCTGTCGGTGATCAAACCGGGACTGCTGCGCCCGGCGGCACTCAAGGCGGTCTTTGCCGCGGTCGCGCAGCTCGCAACCAATCTGTATCGGCCCGGGTGGCTGGGCACGCTCGGCACCATTCACTTCGCGCGCTGGGTCCGCGTTCCCGGCACGCGCGATCTGATCTTCCTGTCCAACTACGGCGGCAGCTTCGAGAGCTATCTCGAGGACTTCATCACCAAGGCGCATGCCGGCCTGACCGGCGTCTGGTCGAATACCGAGGGATTTCCGCGCACGGCGAACCTGATTCAGCAGGGCGCGAGCGACGGCGACTTCTTCAAGCGGTGGGCGCGCCGGCGGCAGGTCCCCACCGGCTGCTGGTACTCGGCATATCCGCAGTTGACGACCACGAACATCCGCACCAACGCGGCGATCCGCCAGGGGCTGGGCACGATTCTGACCGAAGAAGAGGCGCGGCGATGGCTGCTGCTCTTCGGCGCCGGTCCTCGTCCTGCGTCGGCGCTCGAAGTGAACGAAATCCAGAGCCTCGTCTTCGGCGGCCTGGGATTTCTGAAGTACGGGATGTGCATCGGCTTTGCGCTCGGCGACAGCGGCGCGCGCGAATGGCTGGCACTGGTGCGCGACCAGGTGTCGTTCGGCGACGGCCGCAAGCTCGGCGACTGCGCGATCATCCTCGGTTTGGCGCCATCGTCACTGCGCAAGCTGAATCTGCCGGAGGACGCCCTGGCGACGTTTCCGTCGGCCTTTGTGCAGGGCATGGCGGCGCCGTCACGCTCGCGTATTCTTGGCGACGATGGGTCCAGCGCGCCCGCGACGTGGCAATGGGGCGCGGGCGGGAACGCGCTCGACGGCGTGCTGCTCTTGTACGGCGCCACCCGCGTCGCGCTCGAGAGCACGCGCCGGGCGGTCGGCGAGCAGCTCCGTGGCCACGGCCATCGCGCCGTCATGGAGATACCCTTCGTCGATCTGCCGGACAAGGGGGCTACCGCCCAGGAGATCACCCGGGCCAAGCTGGAGCCGTTCGGCTTCGTGGACGGGGTCTCGCAGCCCGCGATCCGCGATACCTACAAGGCGCTGCGCGGGGCGGATCCGATCCATCTCGTCGAGGCCGGCGAGTTCATCCTCGGCTATCCCGACAATCGCGGCAACCTGCCCGCGGGTCCGACGCTCGACGCGATCCACGATCCGGGCAACGTGCTGCCGATCGCGGCCACGACGCAGCACGGCTTCGCGCGGCCGATCGTCAACGACGATCGCGATCTCGGCCGGAACGGGACCTTCCTGGCGATCCGCCAGCTCGAACAGGATGTCGACGGGTTCTGGCGGTTCTGCGCGCAGACGGCCGGCCGCCTGCACGAACAGTTTCCGCAATGGGGCGGGGTGCGGCCGGAGTTCGTCGGCGCGAAGCTCGTCGGCCGCTGGCCGGACGGTTCGTCGGTGGTGCGCTTCCCGTATCAGCCGGGCAGCGAAGTCGATCGCGAGCAGCCGCTGATTCGCCCGGGCCAGGGACCGGTGGACCAGGTCGAGGCCCTGTTGCCGGCCCAGACCCTGCCGCCCCAGCCGCCCGCGCAGCCCCAGGCCATCGCGGCGACGCCGTCGCACCGCAAGGTGTCGGTGAAATTCACGCGCGACGAAGTGCGCGAGATCGCCGGCAAGCCGGACAACGACTTTCTCTTCGGCGCCGAAGATCCGCAGGGACTCCGCTGTCCGTTCGGCGCGCACATCCGGCGCGCCAATCCCCGTGAGAGCTTCGCGCCGGGATCGGAGGAACAGCTCGCGATCACCAATCGCCACCGTATCCTCCGCGTCGGCCGCCGCTACCGGGAGGTCGACGGCGAGCGTCCCGGCCTCTTCTTCATGTGCCTGAATGCGGACCTCGAACGGCAGTTCGAATTCGTGCAGCAGACGTGGCTGCAGGCGCCGTCGTTTCACGGTTTGATGGACGAGCGCGATCCGCTGATTGGCTCGCGTCAGCCGGATGCGCAGGCGCCGGACGATGGCTTCAGTCTGCCGACCCGCGAGGCGCCAGTGCGCTTCAAGGCCATGCCGGAATTCGTTCGCGCGCTCGGCGGCGGCTATTTCTTCGTGCCCGGCCGTTCGCTGCTACGGTACCTGGCGTCCGGCCCCGGATCGCGGACCCCCTGACGCGGAAGACGGCTGTCGAGAAATAGAGCTTGGGGGGACGCCCTGCCTCCGATGCGCCCAGCTGATCCCTGCAGTGCGGGTTTGCCGGAAGTGTGATACCTCTGCCAAGTTGTTGTGAGTCATTCCCGCGCGGACGAGCTCGGATCACCGCGTTTCGTAGGGTCTCAGGCAGAAGAACCCAGGCCATTTCACGGAGATCAGATGATGAAAACGTTCCTGCGCGTTATGACCGTTGGTGTCTCGTTGCTCGCACTGTCGTCGGTCGCCAGCGCCAAGGGTGTTCAGGCCGCGGCACAGGTGTCGGCGGCGGACGCCGCGCCATTCCTCGGGGAGTGGACACTGGCCATGCAGGGTCCCAATGGTCCGGCGTCGTTCACCCTGTCGGTCAGCGCCGACAAAGAAAAAGTC
>JBDTSX010000368.1:0-5793 GCA_039930925.1 Acidobacteriota bacterium
CGCGGCGCGGGTGGCGACGAACGGGATGCGCCAGATCAAGCGCGACCATGGCGTCGGCTCCGACTTGAAGCGCGTCTTGGCGATCGCGTGCAGTTTCTCGGGCTGGCCCGAGGTGATGCGGCTGCGCAGGAAGATGAGGAGCGCGAAGGTCAGCAGCGTACCGGTCAAGGCCAGGCCGCCCACCCAGTAGAACCCGTCCCAGTGGGTGAGCCGCACCGCGCCAATCGTCAGCCCGATGAAGATCGCGAGGTAGTAGGCGTAGTCGCCGAACGTCTCGATCCAGCAGCCGAGCGCCGACTCCTGATATTTCAACCGCGCAATTTCGCCGTCGCATCCATCGAGCACACTGGCGGCGAGCGACAGGAACGCGCCGAGCACGCCGGCCCAGTAATGGCCGATCCCGAAGAGCCACGCCGAATAGAACCCGATCGCGACGAGCATGACGGACAGCTGGTTGGCTGTCAGCGGCGTCCGGATCAGGGCAATGCTGATCGGCAGGGACATGCGCCGGTTGAAGCGGGCCACCTTGGCGTCCGTATCCTTGTAGCTGGCCCGGCGGATCGTCTTCTCCGCGGCAACGAGATCCGGAGGCGTCACGATGCGCAGCGCGAGCTGCGCGTTTCCCCGCGACACCTCCTCTCCTGACGGCAGCGCCCCCGCCATCGTTCGCCGCTCTGCGAGCCATGCCGCGACGGTCGCGGGACGGGCTGCGGCGGATGCGGTGATCCGCATCACGCCGCTGATCCGGTGCAGCGGACCTGCGGCAACGTCACGCGGCGCCTCGCCGGTCACCTGAACGGCACGCGCCTCTTCGAGGAGCGCCGGTGAGACCACGGTGCCCGGGCCAATCACCGTGACCGCTTCTGCCGGCGAGAGGCGCGCGAGCGCGTCGCGCCATTGTTCGCCGGTCGTCGCGACGGCGATGCGGTTGTCAATCTTCCGCGTGAGTCGCCGGAGCCACCCCTCGCCGCCAGTCCCGGCCGGAGCCCAGACGACCATCCGCGTGTAGCCGGCGCGGCTCGACGCGCGCAGCGCCCGCTCGGCGATCGGAAGTCCGGCAAGCCGCGCCGACGGCGGCACCGTGACCGCGGCGTCATATGGAAAATAGAGGAGCGTTGAGGACGGCGGCGGTTCAGTGATGGACTGCGCGCCGACGACACCCCGAGGCGCGTTCCGGGCATGGCGCGGGTAGATCGCGAGACCCAGGCCGGCCCAGAACAGGCCGCGGAGGCGCCGCGCCAGCGCGAGCGCGATGCCGCCCGAGGTCGCGCCGACGGCAGCGACGGCGGCGAGGCTGGTCGCTTCCAGGGCGCCGAGGTTGGCCGGGATGAAGGCGGTCGCGAAGCTCGTGACCCGCGAGAACGTTTCGACCGCGAGCGCGCCATTCACGGTGATTGTGGTCCCGGAGGCGCGCAGAATCACCCACGCCTCGAGCGCCATGCACACGTAGGCCGCGACGGTCGCGACAAGCAGCACCACCAGCCGCAACGGGTTGCCCCGCACGAGCTCGAGCATCTGACGCTCGACCGCTGAAATGAAGCGCGAGATTCGTCCGGCCGCGAGCGCGGTGCCGGCGATGCGATCGACGCCCGCGAGCCAGGAGTGGACGTAGGTGCCCCGGCCGCGGATCACCATCACCGTGAAGAGCCCGATCAAGGCGGACCCGATCGCGAAGGCGCGGAAAACGCGAAACCACGCACGGGTCAGCGGCAGTCCGGTGAGCGCCAGGACGGATCCGATCCCGACGATCGTCGTCGTGGCGATGATGTAGGCGATCCGCTCGAGCGCGACGGCGGCGGTCGCCTCGCGCGCGTCCACCGCGTCACCGAGAAGGACGATCTTGAGCGGCTCGCCGGCGATGCCGCGCAGCGTGAGATAGCTGAACGCTTCGGCCGACAGGCGCACCCCCGCCAGGCGCGCGAAGCTGACGGTTCGCGGCTGAGGGAAGCACCATGCCCACGCCCAGGTCCGCGCGAGATGCCAGAGCGCGCTGAACACGAGCGCGAGCGGCAGCGCGTAACCGAGCTGGCGGATCGTGCCGAAGGCCAGCCGGAAGTTGATGAAATAGAGCGTGCCGAAGAACAGCAGGATGCCGACCGAGAGCGCACCCCACCGGACGGCGCGCTCGAGACGCGCTTTCCTCTTCGGATCCGTTGCCGTCATGCGGGTTCCGGCTCGGGCTGCGCGGCGAGCAGGGTTTCGGCCGCCGCGAGGTCGGCAATGGTGTCGATGTCGCACCACGTCGCGGCGCCCACGTCTGCGCCGCGCATCAAGCCGCGCGTCGCGAGCTGCCTGATCCCACCGCTGAGCGTGGTGTCGCCGGCCTTCCGCGAAATTTCGAGCGCGGCGAAGAGCGCCGGTGCGCACACGAAGAGTCCGGTGTCGAGCGCGTCGAAACTGCGGAGATCCTTGCCGATGGCGACGATGTGGTCACCGCTGCGGCGAACCTTGGTGGCTTCCGCGACGAGGTCGGTTCTCTAACCGACGAAGCTGTTCCGGCTCGACGGTACCGGTTCAAGAATTGGACGCCCCAATGTCCGGTAACGTTGCCGGGACAGAAACGCGTGGATCGTCTCGCCCGGCCGGGCGATGGGGCTCTAAACGGAAAGGCGTTGTTCGGCGCCGGATCGGCTCGTCCATGGCGGTCGAACTTCCCGGTCTGCTGGTATGCAACTCCCTAACCGTCGTCGTCGGAGCCCCGGAGCTCCGCATCTTCAAGGACGCGTTTCGCGGTGAGGCCCTGGCGGACCAGCAACGCGGTACCGACGACGGACCAGATGCCCATGCGGGCCTTGCGAACGATGGAGAGCGTCACTCCCGGGCCGCGGCCCAGACCGAGCAGCTCGGTCATGAGCCCGGTACCGGCTTCGCCGAATCCAACCTGAAAGGGAACAAATTTGAAGGCGACGGTGATCAGGCGGTCCACCGTTTCGACGAGGAAGGAGGTGAGTAACGGCGGCGGCCCTCCGAGAATGAGCCAGAGGGTCAGGTGCTTCTCGGCAACGCCGAGCGCATGGAAGCCAAGTTCGAGCAGGACCAGCGGCAGCATCACGCGGCGGCGGCGCGAGGCGAAGGTGAGGACCTCGTGTTCGATCGCTCGTAGCTTCTCGATCCGCGAATGCGGCAGGCGTCCAGCGGGGACCAGCCGGCTGATGAAGTCAGGCCTTCGCCACACCATCCATCCCGCGAGGCCGAACAGCGCCACGATCCCCGCGACCGCGACTTCGCTGAACTCGCGCAGCTGGCTGGGCAGCTGGACGCTGAAGATCAGCGTGATCGCGCCGGCGGCGATCATCGCCGCAACCGACAGCGTGTAGATGACGTTTTCAATCGCCAGCGCCGTCAGTGCCGCGCCGACCGGCACGCGTCCGCGGACGCAGGCGATCTTGGTGGGCTCGCTGACCAGCGGACCGAACGGCGTGACGTTGCCGAGCGCGTCGCCGCAGACGACAGCGGTGAAGGCATCCGCGAAACGGAGGACGTGCGGCGGCTCGAGGCAGAGCGCCCACGCCTCCGCGCGCACCGCGAAGCGCAGTCCGCCGAGCACCAGGATCCAACCGAGTCCGCCGCCGATCTGCCGGAATCCGTTCCAGATTTCTCCCGGCCCGACGCTCCGCACCAGCCAGACGAACAGGGCCGTGCCGGCCGCCGCGACGACGAGGCCGGTCGCGGTGATCTGGCGTCTCGGCGCACTGAGGGGCACGCCAGCATCATATAATCGGCGGGCCATGCTCCCGGCCTCTTTACAACTACCGGCCGCCGTTCTGTTGATCGTCGGCGGGCTGCTGTCGTGTTTCGCCGGCTACCGGTTGTTCCGCGTCATCCTCGGTGTTTACGGCTTTATCTTCGGCGCCCTGCTGGCCAGCTCCGTGATGGGAGCCGATCAGACGGGATGGCTGATGGTGGCGGTGATCGGGGGCGGGCTGGTGGGGGCGCTGATCCTGATTACGGCGTACTTCGTCGGCGTGGCGTTGATTGGCGCGGGCCTGGGGGCGATGGTCGCTGACACGATCTGGGCGAGCTTCGGGCGCGAGGCCGGCCTCGTTCCGGTGATCATCCTCGCGATCCTCGGTGCGCTCGCGGCGCTCGCGCTGCAGCGATACGTCATAATCATCTCCACCGCGTTCGGCGGCGCGCAGACCGCGATCGTCGGCGGCGCGGCGCTGATCGGCAACCGCGCGGCTGATGCCAGCGTGCGCGGCGTGTATCGCGTCTACCCGCTCGATCCGCTGCCCGCCTCGAAATGGGATGTCGTGGCGTGGTTGATTCTCGGCTTCGCTGGGCTGGCGGTGCAGCTCGGAGTCACCGCGAAGGGACGCAAGTGATCGTGGTGTCAGCAGCGGTCGCGCTCGTCGCGTCCGGCTTGAGCCGGACGATTACCGGGTCGATCCGGACCTGGGCGGTGACGAGCGTCGCTTGAAGGAGTAGTGGCGTCCGGCTTCAGCCGGACGATGGGGGAAGCGGGGAACTCGAAGGGGATTGCGGCCGACGATGTGCGGTGCATCATGCGGCTGGCGATCTCAGATTCAGATTGGAGATTGTGGATGGCGACGTTTTCGCGGACGGTGACGGTCGACTGGACGGGTTCGGTGACGGAGGGCAAGGGGCAGGTCAAGGCGGGCACGGGCGCGTTTTCGCTGCCGGTGACGTTCCCGGCGCGCATCGGTGAGCCGGCGGGACACACCAGCCCCGAGGAGTTGATGGCCGCCTCGCATGCGGCCTGTTACGCGATGGCGTTGAACGGGACGATCGGCCGCAAGGGTGGCAGCGCGGCGCGCACGCTCGTGACGGCGACCGTCACCGCGGACAAGACCGAATCGGGTATCAAGCTGACGACCTCGAAGCTGACCGTCGTGGCGGAGGGGCTGCAGGGGATCGAGAAGTCGGCGTTCCCGGATGTCGCGCGCGAAGCGGAGGGGAAGTGCCCGATCTCCAACGCGCTGCGCGGGACGATGCAGATCGAGGTCGAGGCAGAGGCGAAGTAGGGTCGTCGATCGACGAGGGCGTCAGGCTTTTCAGCCGGATCGAGGCGTCCACTTCAGCCGGAGGTGGGGACTGGCGCAAGGGCTGAATCTTGCGCCGGGCCCCGCCGATCCGCTAGACTGTCTGTTCTTCCAGAGCGGTTCCGCGCTCCCTGTTCCTCAGTAGCTCAATGGTAGAGCATCCGGCTGTTAACCGGAGGGTTGTAGGTTCGAATCCTACCTGAGGAGCCAT
Source organism: Acidobacteriota bacterium (assembly GCA_039930925.1). Lineage (GTDB taxonomy): Bacteria > Acidobacteriota > Vicinamibacteria > Vicinamibacterales > 2-12-FULL-66-21 > JALZOC01. Next base: position 5,215 of record JBDTSX010000368.1, read on the forward strand.
TCCCGCTAAACGACTCAGGCGGGTCCCGCTCCGAAGAAGTGGCGCGCCGTAGCCTTGGCGAAGGCGGACCTGAGGAGCCATTCCTGCGCCTGCGGCGCGGAATGGCACCCCAGGTCGTCTCCAGGCCATCGCGCCGCTCTCGCGGCGACTCGGCTCGAATCCTACCTGAGGAGCCACAGCCATAAGCGACACGAAATCAATGACTTGCAAGGAACGGGGATTGCAGTCGTCAGAAGTCATTTGCCTTGAATGGTTTACACATGCACTGGCCGCACTGGACGATGTCCGCAACTGGTCGAGGTGCAGACGGCGTTCGGGCGCGCGCCCGATCGTGTGGTTAGAGACGCACGATTGGAAAGCGAAGCGCGCCAGCAACATCAAGCCATTCCGCCGCGCGTTAAGGCACACGCGAACAGCCACTTAACCTTCCAAAACGATCACTCGGTGTGCGTCCGTAATCCTCGATAGATTGTTGGCTGCAAAACGCCGTCTGCGTTCGCGCATGCCGCGGAGGCGGCGTCCACCTAGCGAATCAGAACCGCGATCGCCATGATGCCGGCGGGGCGTTGGAAGCCATTC
>JBDTSX010000369.1:0-5785 GCA_039930925.1 Acidobacteriota bacterium
AACAGTACGGTGGTCGCCTCCGCCGTGTCCTTCCGCGATCCGCAGAGCGTGCGGCGCGCGCTCAACACCGTGTCCCACGAGTTCTTCCACTGCTGGAACGTCGAGCGGATTCGGCCGAAGTCGCTCGAGCCGTTCGACTTCGAAGAGGCGAACATCAGCGGCGAGCTCTGGCTGGCTGAAGGGTTCACGCAGTATTACGGACCGCTGGTGATGGCCCGCGCCGGGTTGACTCCGGGGGAGAGCGGCGTCGGCCTGGTCGGCAACGCGCTCACGATCATCAACGGACCCGGCCGTCAGTTCCACTCAGCCGTCGAGATGAGCCAGATGGCTCCCTTCACGGACGCCGCCGTGGCGATCGACGAGACCAACTTCTCCAATACGTTCATCTCCTACTACAGCTACGGCGCGGCGATCGCGACCGCGCTCGATCTGAGCCTGCGCGATCGCTCCGACGGAAAGATCACGCTCGACGACTACATGCGCGCGATGTGGATCGCGCACGGCAAGCCGGACGGGCCGAGTCCGGGGATCATTGCCAGGCCGTACACCCTCAAGGACGCGCGCGACCGGCTCGCGGAGGTGTCGGGCGATCGCCGGTTCGCCGACGAATTCTTCGACAGGTATGTGGAAGGGCGCGAGGCGCCGGACTACGCGAGGCTCTTCGACCGGGTCGGGCTCAGCCTGCGGAAGGCGAATGCAGGGGCGCCGTGGGTGGGCGTGTTCGACGCGCCCCGCGGCTTTGGCGGACGCGGGCGTCGGGGTGGTTCGTCTGCACCGCGCCCCTCGGCCGGAAGTGAAGTCCGGATTCCGAGCCTTGTCGCCTGGGGCACTCCCGCGTTCAAGGCGGGACTGGAAGAAGACGATGTGATTACCGGTGCGGACCGCAAGCCCGTGGACAGCGTCGAGGACTGGCAGGGGGCGGTGCGTGCGCACCAGCCCGGCGATCAGATGACGGTGGAGTTCATGCGGCTCGGCAAGACGCACCAGGCGACGATGACCGTGGGCGAGGATCCGGCGCTCGACGTCGTCACGATCGAATCGACCGGCGGCACGCTGACGGCGGCCCAGAAAGCGATGCGCCAGGGATGGCTGGGATCCAGGCAAAAATAGATCGGGATCCGAGAGCGGGATCCAGGATCCGGCGCTGTTGTGGCTCCGCACCTCGTCCGGCTGAAGCCGGCGACCTGCGGATGGGACCACTATACTGAGGGGACGCGCGCGCCACCGGCGGCGTCTGAAAGTCACGTGATCGGCACAACCGTACAGCATTACCGGATCGGCGAGCTCCTTGGCGCGGGAGGGATGGGAGAGGTCTATCGGGGCGAGGACATGCGCCTCGGTCGCTCCGTCGCGCTGAAGTTCCTGCCCCCCTCGCTCAAGTCCGATCCCGAAAGCCGGGCTCGACTGCTGAACGAAGCGCGCGCCGCGTCGATGCTCCGCTCCCCCAACATCGCGGTCACCTACGACATCGGCGAGGACGGCGGCACCGACTTCATCGTCATGGAATACGTCGAAGGCGAGCTGCTGTCGGCGCGGGTCGCCAAAGGGCCGCTGCCGGTGCGGGAAGTCGTCGAGATCGGGCTGCAGGTCGCCGACGCGCTCGACGAGGCGCACTCGCGCGGGATCGTGCACCGCGACATCAAAAGTGCGAACCTGATGCGGACCGAGCGCGGCCTCGTGAAGGTGCTCGACTTCGGCCTGGCCAAGTTCATTTTCGGCGGCCCCTCCCTTCAGGCGGCGCAGACCCAGATGACGATGGCCGGGATGGTGGTGGGGACGGTGTCCTACATGGCGCCGGAGCAGGCGCTCGGACGGCCCGTCGATCACCGCGCCGACCTGTTCTCGTTCGGGATCGTCCTGTTCGAGCTCGCGACCGGCCGTGTCCCCTTCGACGGAACCACGCCGACCGAGATCATCGATCACATCCTGCACGAAACGCCTCCGCCGCTGTCGCGGTTCATGTCCAACATTCCCGGTGCCCTGGATGCGGTCGTGGCGCGCGCGCTCGAGAAGGATCCGGCATTCCGCTATCAGTCTGCCCGGGAGATGCACCGCGAGCTGCGGCAGGTCGCCGACGGCCTCGACGCAGTCCCGCGCGGGACGAGCCGGGTCTCGGCGGCACCCACGCCCGGCCCGGTGGAGAGCTCGGTTGCGGTGATGACGTTCGCGAACATCACCCGCGAGCCGGCGGATGACTGGATCGGGACCGGCATCGCCGAGACGGTCAGTTCGGACCTGAAAAACATTCACGGGCTGACGATCATCGGCCGCGCGCGCGTCTACGATGCGCTGCGCAACCTCAGCACCGACGCGCACCTGAACGATGCGCTGGCGATCGACATCGGCCGCCGCCTCGGGGCGACGTGGGTCGTGGTCGGCGGGTTTCAGCGGATTGCCGGCACCGTGCGCATCACCGCCAATTTCGTTGACGTCGCGACCGGAGCGGTCCGGCGCACCGTCAAGGTGGACGGGCGGATCGACGACATTTTCGCGCTGCAGGACAAGATCGTCTTCGAGTTGAGCCAGGGGCTGAACGTCGCGCTGCGCGGGACCGAGATTGCCGACATCGAGCGGCGCGAGACTCGGTCGGTGGACGCGTACGAGAGCTATGCGCGCGGGATGATGAACCTGCGGCAGGCGACGCGCGACTCGATCGAGCGCGCGATTGCCGCGTTCGAGGACGCGACGCGGCACGATCCCGAGTACGCGCTGGCCTGGGCCGCGCTCGGCGGCGCGTACGGCTTGAAGGGCAGCTTCATGAGCATCCCCGAGATGCTGGACCACGCGATCGCGACCGAGCGCCGCGCGCTGGCGATCGATCCGCAGCTCGCCGACGCGCACATGTGGCTCGCGACGGCCCTGCTGACGCAGGGTCGCACCGACGAAGCGCTCGCCGAAGCCCGCGAGGCGCTGCGCCTCGAGCCGGAAAACGGCCAGGCGCACCAGGCCCTGGCCCGGGCGTACTGGGTCGGCAAGGGGGATTTCGCGGCGGCGATACCGCTCTTCGAGCGCGCTATCGAGCTCAATCCCCAGGCCGGCTACTCGTACCTGCAGCTCTCGCTGCTGCTTGCGTGGGAAGGGCAGCTCGATCGCGCCGAGGCGATCTGCCGGCGGGCGGTCGAGATGCAGGAGCAGTACCTCTCCGGGAACTTCGGGCTGCAGATCGTCGGTGCGCACGCGCGGCTCGGATACGTCCACTACCTGAAGGGGGAGTACGACGAAGCCCTGCACGAGTACGATCGCGAGCTGTCGTTCATCGGCGCCAGCGATCATGCGCTGCGCGATCGGACGCTGCTCGAAATCAACGTGAAGATCGGGGCGGCGCACCTGCGGCAAGGACACGCCGAGCAGGCGGAGCGCCATTTCGGCCGCGCGCTCAAGAGCTTTGCCGCCCGCGTCGCGACCGGCGCCGACGATCCGTTCACCCGCTACTACATCGCCTGCCTCTACGCCCTGCGCGGCGAGACGGTGCACGCGCTCGACTCGCTGGAGCGGGTCGCGCGCAGCCTCCCGGAGCTCACCGCCGCTCGCGCCCGGGTCGACGTCGACCTGGTGTCGCTTCGCGACGAGCCGCAATTCCGCACCATCACCCGGACCTGATGGCGCGACGCTACGACGTGGTGATCGTCGGCGCCGGACCGGCCGGGCTCATCGCCGCCCTGATCCTCGGGCGGTGCCGGCGGTCCGTGCTGATCTGTGATACCGGCAAGCCCAGGAACGCGAAGTCGCACGCGCTCCATGGCTACCTCACGCGAGACGGGATCCCGCCATCGGATTTTCTCGCCATCGGACGCCGTGAGCTGGAGCAGTACGACACCGTGGAACTGCGGCAGGACGGCGTCACCGACGCCCAGTGCACCCGGGAGAGCACCTTCGAGGTGACCCTGGCCGGCGGGGACGTCGTGATCGCGCGCAAGCTCCTGCTGGCCACCGGCGTCGTGGACAACGTGCCGGAGATCGACGGTATCGGCGAACTGTACGGGCGGAGCGTCTTTCATTGCCCGTACTGCGACGGCTGGGAACTGCGGGATCAGCCGGTGGCCATTTACGGCCGCGGCGCGCGCGGTCTCGGGTTGGCGCTGGAGCTCACCGCCTGGAGCCGGGATCTGGTCCTGGTGTCCGACGGTCCGTCGGAGATCGACGCCGAAGGCCGCGCCCGTCTCGAACGGAATGGCATCGACTTGCGGGAAGATCGCGTCACCGCGCTGACCGGACGCGAGGGCATCCTCGAACAGATCGTCTTCGCCTCCGGAGAGCCGCTGGCGCGCCGCGCGATGTTCTTCACGACCGGGCAGTCGCAGCGGTCCGACCTGGCGATTCGACTGGGCTGCGAGCTGAACGAAAAAGGGACGGTTCATACCGGCAAGTACGAGACGACGCACCTGCGGGGCCTGTTCGTCGCCGGGGACGCCTCGCGCGCGGTGCAATGGGTGATCGTGGCGGCCGCGGAAGGGGCCGAAGCGGCTTTCGCCATCAACACCGATCTCATCAGCGAAGACCTCAAATAGTCCTGACTCCCTTCCGGCCTTCAAGGCGCCGCCGGCCGGGCCAACTCACAATTGGACCTCTTTTGACGGATTGGACACATCTTTCGTCCCTGTCGATCATCGAATTGCTGTGAAATTCGACTCCCGCTGCTGACCATTTGCCGATTGGACCTTCGCGAAAGCCTCCCTGGAATGCGACACTGCCCCATACCACAGCGGATGGGGGACCGATGATCCAGCACATCGAGCGGAATTTCATGCGGACGGCCCGGCCGCTGTACGGCCATCTCGTCACCCTGATCGAGACGGCGATCGCGCGCGGCGACCTGTCGTCTGGCTCACGCCTGCCTCCCGAGCGCGAGCTGGCGCAGCGCCTGCGCATCAGCCGCACCACGGTCGTCACCGCCTATCGCGAGCTCGAGTCGCGCGGGCTGCTGCGCGGCTACGTCGGCCGCGGCACGTTCGTCTGCGCGGCGCCCGAACCGGCCGGAACGCCCTTCGCCTGGCGCGGCAAGATCGCGGCCGCGGCGCTTCGCTCGAGCGACTCCACGCTGCGCGATGCGCTTCGCCATTCGTCGGACGCCCGGCTGCTCTCGCTCGCCGCGGGCGAGCCGGCGATCGATCGATTCCCGACCGCGGCGTTCCAGCAGGCGATCGATCACGTGCTGAAGCGCGACGCCCGTGCGGCATGGGGCCATGGTCCGACGGAGGGGCAGCCGGCGCTTCGCGAGGCGATCGCCGAGCGGTTCAGGGTCCCGGCGGAGAGCGTGCTGATCCTGGCGGGCGCGCAGCAGGGCCTCGATCTGCTGGCGCGCTGCCTGGTGGACCCGGGTGACGCGGTGATCATCGATCGCCCCGGCTATCTCGGCGCGATTCAGTCGTTCCGCGCCGCGGGCGCGAAGCTGGTCGGATGGGATGTCGCGGGGGCCGACGTCGACGAGCTCGAGGATCTCCTCGTCCGCTATCGCCCCAAGTTGATCTACACCAATCCCACGTTCCAGAACCCGACCGGCATCACCATGCCGATCCGCACGCGCCGTGAGCTCCTCAGGCTGGCCGAGCGCTATCGCACCCCGATCGTCGAGGACGCCACCTACGGGGAGCTGTACTTTCACGAGCCGCCGCCGCCCTCGCTGCGGCATCTCGATGCGCAGAACCTCGTCATCCACCTGAACAGCTTCTCCAAGATGATGGCGCCCGGCCTCCGCCTGGGGTGGCTGTCGGCCGCGCCGTCGATCATCGATCAGATCGCGATCATCAAGCAGCGGCTGGATCCGCACACACCCAACCTGGTGCAG
>JBDTSX010000370.1:0-5784 GCA_039930925.1 Acidobacteriota bacterium
GGTTAGCAGTTCGGGGAATTGCGACGGCTACGTGTGTTTAGAGGGGCCTCGGTGGATCCTCGTGAGCACGCTCGTCATGGGTGCCGTCGGGACGGGCATCGGCGTCGGAGTGGACGCATTGATCCACCGCGAACGTGTCCTCTACCGGAAGGCTCCAGGGTCCCGAACGCGCGTCGCCCCCCTCGTCGGCCCGGACCGCGTCGGCGGGGTCGTTGCAATGACCTGGTAGACCGCACCGGCACAAATAAACGATAGGAAGCGCCTCGGTGATGCGCTCGATCGCGGCTGTTGTGAACCGCCGGTTGTCGGTCGCAACGACGCTCGGATTTGGCGGGAACGCGGTCGTCGGGGTCTGTCCCGGAAGAAGATGTCGCCGGACGAATCGACTGCGACGTCGATGCCGAGCTCGAGATCGGCCCCACTTAGATACGACGAGTAGACGAGCACCGGATCGATGGTGAGAAGCGCCGATTCGCTCGTAGGCGCCTGCCCCGAACCGCACGACGTCCCGCCACGCATGAGGTATTGGCCGTCGATGGGTGTGACGGGGAGTTCCCATGCTTCGCTCCGTCCTGATTTCGCTGGCTGTCAGCGTGCGCGCCTGCCGTCCGTCGCCAGGTTTTCCTCTTTCCCCATCCGGTCGACGCCCGTGGCTGGCGCTAGAAATCGTCCAGCGTGTGCCGATCCAGAGCACGTCACGGCACGCGCGGGCGCACACGCCACCAGGATTGCTCAGGTCATCTCGCAGAAACGTCGCGCATCGACGCGATCACACAGTGTGCGGCCATGGGTGCCGGGGATGGCCCTCCGCTTGCGTTGTCGACTAACGAACTCTCGCGCCGGGCGAAGTCGCACGGCGGCGAAGAGGTCATGTGGGACCCGAAGCAGTGAGAATCCTAATCGCCGACGACGACGCGGCGTCTCGCCGCGTGCTCGAGGCGACGGTCAGGCGGCTGGGGCACGAGCCAGTCGTGGTCACGAACGGGATCGATGCACGAGAACTGCTGCTCCACTCCGACGGCCCCCGCCTCGCGATCCTCGACTGGATGATGCCCGGCCTGGATGGCCTGGCCGTGTGTCGCGCGGTCAGGCAACGCGTCGGCCCGCACGTCTATCTGGTGCTGCTCACGAGCCGCGATCGGCGTGAGGACAAGGCGGCCGCCCTGGAAGCGGACGTCGATGAGTTCATGGCGAAACCCTTCGACGCCGGCGAGTTGGAGGCGCGCCTTCGAGCTGGCGACCGGCTCCTGACACTCCAGGAGAATCTGCTGCAGGCACAGACCGCGCTGCGCTACCAGGCGTCGCACGACAGCCTGACGGGCGTGTGGAACCGCGCGGCGGTACGGGAGCATCTCAGCGCCGAAATCCATCGGGCGCGATCTGCCGGAACGACCGTGGCGGTCGTGCTGGCAGACCTCGATCGCTTCAAGGTGGTGAACGACAGCTACGGGCATCAGGCCGGAGACGTCATCCTGCGCGAGGCAACGACTCGCATGCGCTTGGCGCTGCGCGCCTCGGATGCAATCGGACGCTACGGCGGTGAGGAGTTCCTGATCGTGCTCCCCAACACCGAACCTCATGTCGCCATGACTGTCGCTGAACGTGCCCGGGCCTCTGTCTACGCCCCCATGCATGTGGACGGCACGAGGATGGCCATGAGCATCAGTCTAGGCGTCGCCAGCACCCGAACCACCGGTCACTGCCCGGACGGCCTCATCCAGGCCGCCGACGCGGCCTTGTATCGGGCGAAGGCGGACGGCCGCAACTGCGTATCGTCCTAAAATGCCTGCCGGACTGAAACGCCCGGCAGGCTGAGGGATCTAGCGGGAAACCTTCTCCCGATCGCGCAGATCCCGAACGGCGTCGTGAGCCTGCCGCACCTGGGCGGCCTGCTGCTGGACGACGGCGTGCGCCGTACCCGGCAGCGTTTCCTTCAGGGCGTTTTCATACGCCGCTTTGGCGACGTCTTCGCCGCGTTCGGCTTCGGCCACGATGCCGTGGTCGTCCTTGCCGGTGATCGCCGACTTGATGTCGAGCCATCCCCGATGCAGTGTGCCGCTGACGCTGCCCGCCTTCTCCGGGTCACCACCCAGGCGGCGTACCTCGGCCTGAAGTGTGCGCGCCATTTCGGCGCGCTGCCGGGAATACTCCAGGAACGTCGCCTTGATGGAAGCGCTCTTCAGCCCTTCGGCCGCCGTCTTGAAGCCGAGCTCGCCGTCTTTACACGTCTCGATAAGGTTGTTGAGTACCGAAATCGCGTCGTCGTTCTGCATATTGTTGCCTCCGTTGAAAGGGTTCCCGATAGGTGTAGACACAGAGCAAACGTGGGGCCACTCGGGCGCAGCCCAGCCGCTCGTCAGTACCTCATCCACGCGGCGATGCTGGCGTTTCGGTGACAACGGCGGCGCGGTGATGGTTCCGATGGCCGCCAACGACGACGCCTGGATTGCGGATGTGGCGTCGTTGGTCCGCAGCAGCTTCGGCAACAACGCCGGCTTCGTGACGCCGGCGCACGTGGCCGAGGTGCGCAAGACGATGGGCGCGCGCCGTTCGCCATGGACCGTCGCCGAGCTGTTACCGACCGTGCCGACTGCGCTCACGAACGCGGCGGAGTGGACGTTGACGGCGAGCCACAACGTGGCGGGTGCCGGCAACGCAACCGGTGCGACGCCCGGTGCGCGGTGGGATTCCGGCGCGCCGCAGGCGCCGGGCATGTGGCTGCAGATCGAGTTGCCGCAGGTCACGACGGTTTCAGAGGTGCAGTTCGACGCCGCCGGTCCGCAGGGGTTGTTCGGCCGCGGGCGAGGGGCGGGCGGCGGTGGCGTCGCGCTCGGCCCAGGCCTCCACGTCGATGCCATCGGCGACGCGAGCCCACAGCGCAATCCCCCCGGCCGGGATCGTGAACACGAGACTCTCGCCCAACGCCCGCTGAAGCGCCGTGACGAGCGCATCACGCCGGGCGCCGTACTCGCGCCGGACACGCCGGACATGCCGCTGGATCTCCCCATCCTCGAACAGCTCGCCCAGGGCGAAGTCCATGATCTGGTCCCCCTGGCCGTCGACCACGGCGCGATGCGCGGCCACGCGGTCGATCAGCGCGGGCGGCCCGACGACGTATCCGGTTCTGAGAGCCGGCGCCAGCACCTTGGACAGCGACCCGATGTAGATCACGACGCCATGCGCATCGGCGCTGATCAGCGGCATCACCGGCCGGCCGTCGTAGTGAAACTCGTGGTCATAATCGTCCTCGAGGACGGCAACGTGTGCCCGCGCGGCGAACTCGAGGAGCTGGCGCCGCCGGGCGGCCGACAGAGTCACCGTCGTCGGGAACTGATGGTGGGGCGTGAGATAGACCGCACGAATCGGGCGCCGCGCATGTAAGGCCTCGAGCGCGTCCACCGACAAGCCATCCTCATCCATGCTGACAGGCACGACGTCACCGCCGCTGACGCGGAACGCCTGCCAGGCCGGGAAGTAGCCGAGGTCCTCGACGGCGACGACGTCGCCTGGCCGCAGCAGCACGCGCGCGACCAGCGAAAGCGCCATCTGACTCCCCCGCGTGATGCAGATATTCTCCGCCGCCGCGGTCATGCCGCGAGGGGCCGAGAGCATCCCGGCAATCGCGGTCCGCAGTTTCAGGTGTCCGTGCGGATGGGCGTACGAGAGCAGGTCCCCCTTGCGCCGTGTAATCGCGCGGCGGTAGGCACTGCCGATCATCGCGGCGGGGAGGAGCCGCACGTCCGGACGTGACGGAGCGAAGAACAGCGAGCCGATGGGAATGCTGACGTGTTCGCCGACCAGAAATAACCGCCGCGCCACAACACTGCATTGGCCATCCTATCCGCGCGGTGAGCGGCTCACGCCTGAATTAAGCCGCATCGCAAAGCGGCGTCTGCGGCTCATGATTGCACCGGCCCGCCGTCGCCCGGCAAGCCGTTGTCAGAGCGCCAGGCGAGGGCCAATCTCCACTGTCAGAGCGCGAGCAGATATCGCGGGCTGGCCAAGTCGCACACCCGTCCCCGACCGACGAATCGCTCTCTACCGGCAGCGGTACAACGCCGGCATATCACCATGAGCGGCCACGCTGTACGACGGCCTCTCGCCCGTCGCAGCGCGGGTCGCCGCCAGTCGCACATCACCGCCGTCCGATGCTAGCCCGTGACCGTCACCGCCTTGGTGAGCATGCGTCCGTTCCGCAGCCGCGATGCGCCCACGTACCGATCCCGCAGCTGCGCCACATACTTGCGCCTCGCCTGTGGTCCCACGCGGGTGCCCTCCTGCAAGACACTCGCTCGGGTAACCGCCCTTCATGGCGCGACGAGCCTTCCTTCGGTGACACTCACCACGGCGCGAGACGCCCCACTTAATGGCAGCACGCACATGCGCCTATAATGGCGCGTTCAAAACAGAAAGGGTGTTCATGCCGCATTCCGCTCCGAGGCGCGCCGGTATTCCTGCGCTGGCCGTCCTCGCGCTTGTCGTGGCGATGGGTGGGTCCGAGCCGCTGAACTCGAACCGGGTGTGGGCGCGGACCCTGCCCGACGCGATGGCGCCGACGATCACTCAGGTGCAAGCGGCGACGGTGACCGACACCGCGGTGATGCTGACGTGGCTGACCGACGTCGCCGCCGACAGCCGGGTGGAGATCCTGCCGCCCCCGGACTGCCCGGCGGCGGGCTGTGTCACGGCGAGCGCGATCCTCACGACGTCGCACAGCCTGGTTTTAGGCGGGCTGACCGCCGGGACGACCTATCAGCTGGCGGTGCAGTCCACCGGCGTCGCGGGCAACCCGGCCAGCGTGGTCTTGTCGGTAACGACCGCGGCTGCGGCGTTGCCGTCGGGTTTTTCTGAGGCAGCGCTGGTCGCGCCCCACAGCTTCTCCAATCCGACGGCGATGCAGTTTGCCCCCGACGGGCGATTGTTCGTGTCGCAACAGGGCGGGCAACTCAGGGTGATCAAGGCCGGAGCGCTGCTGCCGGCGCCGTTTATGACTCTCGCCGTAGACTCCGCTGGCGAGCGCGGCCTGCTTGGTGTCGCCTTCGACCCGGGTTTTGCGAGCAACCAATATATCTACGTCAACTACACGGTACCGGCCGATGGTGGCACGCCCGCGCACAATCGTGTGAGCCGCTTCACAGCCGACGGCGACGTGGTTGTGCCTGGGAGCGAGTTCGTGGTCATGGACCTCGACAACGCGACCGGCTCGGAGCACATCGGCGGCGCGATCGATTTCGGACCCGATGGCAAGCTCTACGTAGCCGTCGGCGACAACGGCATCAGCAGCAACGCCCAGTCCATGTCCACGCGTTTCGGCAAGATGCTGCGGATCAACCCCGACGGCACCATTCCCACCGACAACCCGTTCTACCTGACGGCGTCCGGTCCGAATCGCTCGATCTGGGCATTGGGCCTTCGCAACCCGTTCACGTTTGCCCAGAACCCCACCGGACCTTCTCCACGGATGCTCATCAACGACGTCGGGCAAGAGACGTGGGAGGAAGTGAACGAAGGCATCGCGGGCGCGAACTACGGATGGCCCGCCACTGAGGGCTTTACAACGGATTCAGCGTACCGGAGTCCTCTATACGCCTATGGGCACAATTTGATTCTTCGCGACGGCGTGTCCGCGGCAGACGGCACAGGCGTGAAGATGCTGTGGTCGGGCGGCTCGATCTACGTGCTGGGGACCGCAGGCGGGAACTGGTGGAAGTGGCTGGGGACGGGTTGGAGCAATGTCGGCACCACGCAGCCGGGAGGGCCGTTGACGCCGCCTTCCGGGACCGC
>JBDTSX010000371.1:0-5754 GCA_039930925.1 Acidobacteriota bacterium
GGCGACCCCGGAGCTGCGTGAGAAGGAGCTGGTCGAGCTGCGCAAGTGGGTGGACGTCGCGCAGAAAATCGGCGCGACCCACGTACGCGTCTTCGGCGGTTCGATCCCCGCCGGCGGCACGCTCGATCAGGCGATCGGCCTCGCCGTAGAAACCCTGAAACGCGGAGCTGAGTACTCAGCCGCGCGCGGCATCATCCTCGGCGTTGAAGACGACGGCGGGATCACCGAGTTCGCCAAGGAGACGATCGAGATCGTCAAGCGTGCCGATTCCCCATACGCGGGCATGAACCTCGACATCGGCAATTTCCGTCCGCCCAACGTCTACGGCCAGGTCGAAATGTCGATTCCCTACGCCGTCAGCACGCACATGAAGGTGGACATGGCGCTCGACGACGGAAAGACGCGCGGCCCATTCGACTGGGACCGGGTGTTCAAGATGTTCGCCGCCCAGGGTTTCCGCGGATACATGGGACTCGAGTACGAGGCCGCGGACGATCCGGTGGTCGCGGTGCCCGGTCAGCTCCGGCGACTGAAAGAGTTCGCAGTCAAGTATTCGGGGTGAGTCCGGACGCTTCCAGGACTCGGGGTCGTGGATCCGGGATCCGGGATCCGGAGCCGGCTCAGTAGGTCCAGCGATCGGGGAGGAGGGACGATGCCACCGACTTCTTGATGGCGGAGAAGAATGTGTCCGCGAGCACCTGGTAGCCGGCCGGCCGGAGATGCAGACCGTCGTCATCCACGTACGCGGCCTCGTGGCCAACGAACGCCGGATACGGATCAACCAGGATCGCCCCTTCGGCGCGCACGACCGCCGACAGACGCGAGTTGGTCTGCACAATCGCCTCGGGCGCAATGCGGCGATCCGGGATCGACACGAAGGGGCCGGGCGGCGTCAGGGTGCTGACGAAGATGTATTTGATGCCGAACGACGGGGTTCGCGCGATGCGGATGCACTGCGTCATGGCCGTGGCGATGCGATCGATCTCTCGAAGGCAGCCCGGCTTCGCCACGTCCGCAGGCCGGCATTCCTGCAGGAGGTTGTTGTAGCCTTCGAGCAGCAGCAGCGCCTCGGCGCGCGCGCGGGAGAGGACGCCTGGCAACCGTTCCAGACCGACTTCGATCCCCTCCCCGCCGACCCCCTGGTTCGACACCACGATCGATTGGCCCGGATACTCGACGTTCAGGAGCCGCTGCAGTTGCGTCGGGTACGCGTTCGGCACATCCACGAACCGCTCGCCGCGGATGCCGGTGCGGCCGTTCTGTCCTTCCGTGAAGCTGTCGCCGAAGGCGACGAACTTCGTGATACTGAGGACGAACGGGGTCACCGTGACGGCAAGAGCACACTGGGAACGCCGGGACGCCGCGTCGACGGCGGTGCAGGTGACCGGCGTGGTACCGGCGCCGAAGAGCGACCCGGACGCCGGTGCGCACGTGATGGTGACCGGCAGCGCGCCACCGGTCGCGGTCGGCGACGGGAACGTGACCGTTTCCGCCACACCGCGGACGGCCGTGCTGCTCGGACAGGCAATCACCGGGGGCCCCGGATCCGGCGGCGCGGTCGGGCCGTGACCGCAGGCGGCGACCAGAGCTGTCGCGAAGATGAGGAGCCGTCGGACCACCGTTACTTCTTTTTCAACGCCTCGGCGATCGCCTTTTCGGCGAGCGGCGCCATCATGGCGTATCCCGCGGGCGTTGGATGCACGCCGTCGCCCGCCAGTTCGGGGTTGAGCCCGAGCGTGCCGTTCACCATGGCGGAGTAGTAATCGAGGTAGACGACGTGCCGCTTCCCGGCATACGCCTTCATCCACTTGTTCAGCGCCGCGATTTTCGGGCCCGGGTCCAGACCAGGTTTCCAGGGGTAGTCCGACGCCGGCAGGATCGACGCGAGCACGACGGCGATGTTGTTCGCCCTGGCGATGTCCACCATCGACATGAAGTTGTCTTCGATCATTTCGGGGGTCGAGGGGCCGGTATTGCCGGCGATGTCGTTGGTGCCGGCGAGGATGACGACGGCCGCGGGGGCGAGTGCCACGACGTCCTGACGGAAGCGCACCACCATCTGCGGGGTCGTCTGGCCGCTGATGCCGCGGTTGACGTAGGGTTTACCCGGAAAGAACGGCGCTGTCCGTCCCCATCCGTCGGTGATCGAATCCCCCATGAACACCACGCGCTGCTCGCCGGCTGCCGGGCGCGCGAGCTGCGCGTTCTGATCGCGGTAGCGCCCGAGGTTCGACCAATCGAGCAGCAGCCGTTCCTGCTGCGTGCGAGCCCGCGCGGCCACTTCGTCCGGCGTCGGCGCCGGCGCGGTGGGGGCCTGCGTTTGCGCGAACGCCACCGTCCCCAGAAGCAGCGCGCAGACCATCGAACCGATGCGGCGGATCATGCTGTCTCTCCTCGTGAACAATCGTGATGCTGGTGGCAGCGGCCGAAGTCGATCGTCCGCCGGAAGGCGGACGTCTCGGCATTGATGGTTCGAGCGCCGCGAGCTCGACGGTTATTCCGCGCCGATACCCAGGTACGTGCGCAGCTTCTCCTCGTGGAACATCTCCTCCGCCTCGGGCTCGCTCACGAGCAGCGACGCGACGAGCCCGGCGAGGAACCCGGCCGGCATCGAGATGATGGCCGGGTTGCGCAGCGGGAAGATCGCGGCGGTGTGGTGCAGGAGATCGACCCAGATGGTCGGGCTGAGCACGATCAGGAGCACCGACAGGAACGCCCCCACGGCAATCGAACAGACCGCCCCCGCGGTATTGAAACGACGCCAGACGATCGACATCAGCAGCGCGGGAAAATTGGCGCTCGCCGCGACGGCAAAGGCCAGGCCGACCATGAAGGCGACGTTCTGCCCCTTGAACAGGATGCCGAGCAGCACGGCGACGGCGCCGAAGACCACTGTCGCGACCCGCGCGACGCGGATCTGCTCCTGTTCGGTGGCCTTCCCATTCCGGATCGCGTGCGTGAAGATGTCGTGGGACAGCGCGCTCGCGCCGGCCAGCGTCAGGCCGGCCACGACCGCCAGGATGGTCGCGAACGCCACCGCCGCAATGAAGCCGAGGAACGGTGTGCCGCCGAGCAGCTCCGCGACCAGCGGGGCGGCCATGTTGCCGCCGGAGTCCACCTTGCGGATGATCTCCCGTCCGACCAGGGCGGACGCCCCGAAGCCGACGATCGGAATGATCAGATAGAAGTACCCGATGAATCCAGTGGCATAGAGGACCGACTTACGGGCGGCACGCGCGTCCGGGACGGTGTAGAACCGCATCAAGATGTGCGGCAGGCCGAGCAGCCCGAACATCAGCGCCAGTCCGAGCGAGATGGCATCGATCGGATCGGTCACCAGCCCGCCCGGTTCGAGCGCCGTTTGCCCGTACCGCGCGGAGACCGCGCCGTACAGCTCACCGAGCGAGAAGTGAAATCGCGACAGCACCAGACCGGTCAATACCGTCACGCCGAAAAGGAGCAAGATCGCCTTGATGATCTGCACCCAGGTGGTGGCGATCATGCCGCCGAAGAGCACGTAGGCGAGCATCACCACGCCGACGCTCAACACCGCCCATTCGTACGGCAGGCCGAACATCAGCGTGATCAGGTTGCCGGCCCCCACCATCTGCGCGAGGACGTAGAACAGCAGAGTGAGAATGCCGCCGAACGCCGAGGCGATCCGCACCGGCCGCTGCCGGAGCCTGAAGGCGACCACGTCGGCGAACGTGAACTTGCCGAGATTGCGCAGCGGCTCGGCGATCAGGAACATCAGCGCCGGCCAGCCGACCAGCCAGCCGGTGGCGTAAATCATTCCGTCGTAGCCGCGCAGCGCGACCAGGCCGGTGATCCCGAGAAACGATGCCGCACTCATGTAGTCCCCGGCCAGCGCGAGGCCGTTCTGGAGCGGACTGACGGATCGTCCGGCGGCATAGAAGTCGCTCGTCGAGCGCGTCCGCTGCGCCGCCCAATACGTGACCGCCAGCGTCAGCGCCACAATCACCAGGAAGCAGACGATCGCCGAAAGGGTCGGGGTACCGAGGCTCGTTTGCATGGGTCAGTTGCCCCGCACGCGTGCGCGCAGCCGCGCCACGTCGGGATCGTAGTGCCGGTTCGCCCAGACGACGTAGATCGCGGTCAGGACCCAGGCGCCGACGATGACCGCGGCTGCCAGGAGAATCCCCACGTTCGTGAACGCGCCGACGCGATGTGAGAGCAACTGCCGGTTGGTGGCAATCAGGACGATATAGCCGTAATAACCCAGGAACAGCAGGGCGGTCAGAATCAGCGAGGTGCGCCACCGCCTCGCGACGAGCTGCCGGAACTCGGGCGCGTTGAGCACTTCTCGGTGACTGACGTTCACGTATCCTCCTGCGTCCGCCCGAATCCTATCTTATGTAGGGAATTGGCGTGCGTTCGCAGTGGGATCGGCGGGGAGCCGGCGCTTGCGGAACACCTCCCTCAAATCGGATCGCCGGCACAAACGACGCCCTGGGCGGTGAGAAATGCCACGAGGCGCATAGCATGATCCGCCGCGGTTTCGGAACCGCTGGTCAGCGTGAGCTCGGCATCGAGCGGCGGCTCGTACGGATCGTCGAGGCCGGTGACGTGTCGGAGCTCCCCCCGCCGGGCGCGGGCATACAGTCCCTTGGCATCGCGCTGCTCGCAGATCGCGAGCGGCGTGTCGACGAACACCTCGACGAAGTGCCCGACCGGGATCGCCGCGCGTACCGCGGCGCGCGCGGCGCGGTAGGGGCTGATCGTGGCGCACACGACAAGGCCGCCGTGGCGCACGATCTCGCGCGCCACGAAGCCGATCCGCGCGACGTTCAGGTCCCGGTCGGCCTTGCCGAACCCGAGCCCCTTTGACAGCGTCGCGCGGACGGCGTCCCCGTCGAGCACGGTCACCTCCCGCCCGGCGTCCCGCACCGTCGCCGCGAGTGCGTTGGCAATCGACGACTTGCCGGCGCCGCTGAGGCCGGTCAGCCAAACGCACACGCCGGCCGCGGACGGCCACTCACTCATCACTCATCACTTATCACCGATCCCGAATCACTCATCGTGAATCACTCATCGCTGCATCGCTGCATCGCGGATCCCTGAATCCTGAATCCCTGAAATCCCTGAATCCCGGCGCGGATCCCTTGGTCGCGAATCTCTGGATCCTGAATCCCGGGTCGCGAATACCTAGATCGTTCAATCGCGACATGACGCTGGCGGCTCAAGTGTAGCGGAGGGTGGCAGTAGTAACGCGCCGCGACGACGATATGCGATTGTGGCCCGTTTCAAGATCCCCTGAGCGGTTGCAAGCATTCCCTGTGGGATCCGGCTTCAGCCGGACCTCTGCGAACTTGCCGCGGCGCCCTACGATTCGTGACCTGCGATTCACCGATTCACCGATTCACCGATTGAACGATTGAACGATTGAACGATGAGCGATTCACGATCAGCGATTCACGATCAGCGATCCGTGATCAGTGATCAGGGATAAGTGATTCGAGCTTCCAGCCGAGCGAGACCTCCTGCGCGGCGAGGCTCTCAGCCGGACGAACGGACGTCGCCAGGCGTCTTGCCCTGATCGCACAGCATCGTCCGCACGCGAGAGCCATCTTCGGCGCGTCGTCCGGTGTGACGGTCTGGAGTGAAGCGCGATCAGGAGGGACGCTGGCGCTCGCGCAGCACTTCGAAATGACGCAGGTGCCCGGCGCGGATGCCGATGTACTCGGCGTGTTCGATCTTCAGTTCGTTGGCGATGCGGCGGATTTCGTTGTCCTC
>JBDTSX010000372.1:0-5733 GCA_039930925.1 Acidobacteriota bacterium
CGCCGAGCAGCGTGTGGCAGTTGATGCAGTCCTTGCGATGCCAGACGTGCTTGCCGGCGACGACCTGGTCGGTGAGCGCCTCTTCGTGCGTCAGCCGCCCGAACTGCCTGTGGCTGTCGATGGTCATGCCGATGAACACGAGCGCGAACAGGCTCGTGCCCGCGACGAAAAACAGCCGTGTCTGCCGTTTGGTCATCTCGTCCTCGTCGCGGTGGCCGGCTCCGCCATCATCTGCTCCGGACCGGCGCGGTCGCGGCGGCGTGGAGCGATCGGGCGGCGGTCATACGTGAATGCGTGAGAAGTTGCTCACGCCGATCCATGCCCCGTATAAGATCGCGGCGAACATGATCATCAGCACGAGAATGCAGAGCGCTCGAGTGAGCGCCGTGCCTGGAGCCTGCAATTCAGCCGTCATGGCAACTCCTCGCGCATCTATCGGAGGTCGTGTTCGGACGTCCCGTGCCGCAGCGCGTTAGCCGAGATGGTCGCGACGATAGCGGATCGGGGCCCTGGCGATCTGTGCAATAACGCACATCGCGAGGCCCGGAAACGAGAATGTCGGACCGGCATCGTGATCAGTTTCCCGTGGCAATTCGCGCAATGATATACGGCCAGCGCTGCGGGCGCGACCGCATCGCATTCGCCTCGTCGTCATTGCGGAATCGCTCCTGCAGCGGATCCCAGAACAGGCGGCGCGTGGTCTTCATCGCGATGTGATGAAGCAGGCAGGTCGAGCAGGCGCGATGGGCGACTTCGACCGGGGCGATCGGCTGCTGCCGGGACTTCACGCAATCCAGAAAGTTGCCGTGATGATCGTGGCTCTCGTAGAGATGGATCTCGTTCGGCCCGATCGGCGAGGTGATGATTTTCGGGTCGCTCGCCGACAGCGCTTCCGGATCCTTGAGCTTGGCGGCGTCGTTCGCGGGCACGGCGGCATTGCCGCGCGAGACGAACACCCATCCCTCGGTTCCTTCGAACCTGATCCCGTTCGGAAACTCGCCGCTGACGATCATCCGCACGCCGTCGGCGTAGAGCGCCTCGGTCTTGAACGGACCGTGAACGTCCCAGAGGCCGCTCTTCGGGAACTCGGCCGTTCCCCAGATTTCGACCGGCCCGGTGAATTCGGTGTCCATCCCCCAGTGCGCGCTGTCGATGTGGTGCGCGCCCCAGCCGGTGATCATGCCGGCGCCGAACTGCTCGCAGCGCAGCCAGCCGGGACGGTCGTAGCCGGTTTGCGGATGGACCCGTTTTTCGGTGTACGGCACGACCGGCGTCGATCCGAGCCACATCTCGTAATTCAAATCTTTCGGCACCGGCATGATCGGCTCGTCGTCGCCGCCCGGATCGCCGGGGAGCCCGACCTGCACGGTCTTCAGCGCGCCGATGCGGCCGTTCCGCACGAGCTCCGCGGCATACCGGAATTGCGGGGACGATCGCTGCTGGCTCCCGATCTGAAAGATGCGTCCCGAGCGGTGCACGGCGTCGCTGAGGGCGCGCCCCTCGGCAATCGTCAGCGACGCCGGCTTCTGGAGATAGACATCCTTGCCGGCTTCGACCGCGTGAATCGCGATGATCGCATGCCAGTGATCGGGCGTGCTGATCACGACCGCGTCGATGTCCGTGTTGGCGAGCAGCGCGTGATAATCGCTGTAGCCGATGACGCCGTCGTACGGCTTGCCGGTCTGCTTCTCGTAGTAGCCGTTGACGAGCGTCTTCGCGTCCCGCACCCGCTGCGCGTCGAGGTCGCACACGGCCATGACTCGGGCGGTGTCGTACTTCAGCAGTCCGGGCAGATCATGGGTTCGGGAGATGCGCCCGTTGCCGATCGCGCCGAGATTGATCCGGTTGCTCGGTGCGGCGGCGCCGAACACGGATGCGGGCACGATCGTCGGAAAACCCGCGAGGACCGAGGCGGTGACGATGCCCTTGCCGGCGGACGACAGGAACTCGCGGCGGGACGCGTGGCGAGGAGACTTGCCGCTCATGATCCTCCGATACGATCTGTAGCGTCCGGCTCCAGCCGGACGAAGTCGTGCCGACTGTGGCGAGTGTCGCCTGTAGCGCCCGGCTTGAGCCGCCCCGGTAGCGTCCGGCTTGAGCCGGACGGTCATGATTTTACGACTTGATGCTGACGCGCTGCGCTTGTTTCTGCGCCTTGAGCATCAGCTCGGTGGCGGCGAAGCAGTGCGGCTGCGTCATCGCCGTTTCGGTCCGATCGACCACGTCGGACACGAGTTGGCGCCCGTACGGGAGCTCCACGTTCTCGCAGTCGATGTACCGCGTGTCTTTCTGGTCGACGAGGAACAAGTGGCTGCCGCCCGGCCGTCCGCCGATGTCGATGTTCTTGCGGATCTCGATGAAGCCGTCGGTGCCGAGGATGGTCAGGCGTCCATCTCCCCAGGTCGCGAGCCCGTCCGGCGTGAACCAGTCCACGCGGATATAGCCGGCGCCGCCGTCGCCGCGCACCATCACGTCACCGAAGTCTTCCAAGCCCGGATGCTGCGGATGGTTCACGTTCCCGACCTGGGACGCGACCACCTCGGCGCGGGTCGATCCAGTGAAGAACATGAATTGATCCCCCTGATGCGAACCGATGTCACAGAGGATTCCTCCATATCGCGGCCGCTCGAAGAACCAGGCGGGACGGGTCTGCGGGCTCATGCGGTGCGGCCCCAGGCCAATCGTCTGCACCACCTTGCCGATCGCGCCCGCCTTCACGAGCTCACCGGCCCTGATCGTGGCGCGGTTCTCCAGGCGCTCGCTGTACATGATCGAGTAGATGCGCCTGGTCTGCGCCTGTACGCGGCGGACCTCGGCGAGCTGCTCGAGCGTCGTGATGCCCGGCTTGTCGACCATATAGTCCTTGCCGTGTTGCATCACGCGTATGCCGAGCGGCGCCCGCTCGTCTGGAATCCCCGAGCTCAGCACGAGCTGGATCGTCTTGTCCTCGAGAATCTCGTTCTCGCCGCGCGCAACCTTCACTGCGGGAAACCGCTTCGTGAAGTCCGCCAGAAGATCCGGCTCCTTGGCGTAGACCGAGACCAGCTCGCCGCCGCCGTGCTGCACCGCGGTCACCTGGCTGTTGATGTGGCTGTGGTTGATCCCGACCACCGCGAACCGGATCCGCACCGGCGCCGGGGCGATTGCCGCGGCCTGACCACTCGCCTCGTGACGGACGAGACCTCTGCCGAACGCTGCTTGTGGCACCGCCGCCATCGCGGCCGCCGACCCGGCGATTCCCTGGATGAATTTGCGTCGATTCAGCTTCTCGTGTCTCATCGTCTCACTCCAGCGAGCCGTGTCGGTGAATGGCCCGGCGCGGATTCCCGGGCGGTGTCAATCGATTATCAGAAGGCGACGGGATACAATACACCCGCTTTACCGCCTATCACCATCGTCCCGTTCCAACGCGGCTTCCAAAGAGACAGGATTCAGCGACGTGAAATCGACAGCGTCCGCCACCGGCTCATCGACGCAGCCGACGCGCGTGGCGCTATCAGGTCGCCATCGATCCAACGAAGCCGGTCTTCGACGAGGCCGCCGCGGATCAGCCAGCGCCGCTGCATCCGGTCGCGGCACGATGGCAGCGCGGTGGGATTTCGACGCCGCGCCCGGCCATGGAGGTTGCGGATGACGCTGCCGCTGAAGCGTACGGTCGAGCGGATTCCCGGCGGCATGATGATCGTGCCGCTTTTCGCCGGCGCCGCGATCACGACCGCCTGGCCGGGTATCGGCGCGTTTTTCGGCTCTTTCACGGGGGCGCTGTTCAGCGGCGCCCTGCCCATCCTGGCGGTCACCTACGTCTGCATCGGCGCGACCATCGATCTGCACGCGACGACGTACATCCTGAAGAAAGGGGGAGCGCTGTTTGCGGCGAAGGTCGTCGCCGGCGTGGTGATGGGCCTGATCTTCGGCCGGATCCTCGGTGGGGAACCGGTTGCGAGCGGCTTCTTCGCCGGGCTCTCCACGCTCGCCATTGTCGCCGCGTTCAACGACACCAACGGCGGCCTCTACATGGCGCTGATGGGGCAGTTCGGCCGGACGCGCGACGTGGCCGCCTACTCGATCATGAGCATCGAGTCCGGTGCGTTCCTGACCATGGTGACACTCGGCGTCGCCGGCCTTTCGGCCTTCCCCTGGCAGACCCTGGTCGGCGCGCTGCTGCCGCTGGTCGTCGGCATCGTCGTCGGCAACGTCGATCCGGAACTGCGCGTCTTCTTCGGACGCGCCGTGCCGGTGATGATTCCGTTCTTCGCGTTCGCGCTTGGCGCCGGGATCAACCTGGCCAGCGTCTGGCACGCCGGCCTTCTCGGCGTACTCATCGGCGTCGGCGTCGTCGTCGTCGGCGGCAGCGTTCTGGTGCTGGCGGACCGGCTCACCGGCGGGAACGGCATCGCTGGCATTGCCGCGGCCTCCACCGCGGCCAATGCCGCCGCGGTGCCGGCGATCGTGGCGAGCGCCAACCCTGCTTACGCCCACGCCGCCGGACCCGCCACCGTGCTGGTTGCCGCGAGCGTCGTGGTCACCGCGATCCTGACGCCGCTCGTGACGACGTGGTGGGCATCCCGGCTGATGAGGCGCGACGCCGCGGAGCGAGAGACGTTCGCGCCGGAGGCCGTGCCAGCGGCGGTGGACGTGGCGACCGCCGAAGGACGCGGTACCCCGCACGGTTGATGCCGGCCGCGATTGCGATCGTCGCGGACGACCTCACCGGCGCCGCGGATACGGCCGTCGGGTTCCTGCGGAGCGGTGGTGCGGGTTTCGTGACCTGGCCGGAGCCGGGGATTCCCACCGCGCTGATCGATCAGGCCGACGTGCTCGCCATCGACGCGCAGACCCGCACACTGGATGCCGTGGGAGCCGCCGCGCGCACCGCCGATCTCGTCACGATGCTGCGCCGGGCCGGCGTCGCCACCCTCTACAAGAAGGTGGACTCCACCCTCCGCGGGCACATCGGTGAAGAGGTCCGCGCCGCACTCACGTCGTGGCATTCCGGCTCGGTCGCGATCGTTGCGCCGGCGTTTCCGCGTGCCGGACGTACGACCATGGGTGGGCGGCAATTGGTCGATGGAATCCCGCTCGATCGGCCGGCCATCCAGGAGATTCTGGCGCACGCAGGGATCTCGACGATCCATGCCGATCTGGCATGCGTGCGCGGCGGTTCGGTCTCCGGCCTGCTGGCGCAACACCGTGGGGGCCATCCGGTGGCGGTCGTCTGCGACGCGGAGAGCGACGACGATTTGAGGATCATCGCCCGCTCGGGCGCGGGATGCGGTCGCGCGGTCGTCTGGGTCGGGTCCGGAGGACTGGCGGCGAACTTCGCACTGTCCGGAGCCAGTTTCCGGGATCCGAGGTCCGAACAGCCGGAGTCCGAAGCTGCCAGCCCAGGACCGACCATCATCTTCGACCCGGCGCCGGTTGTTTCCAGCACCGGTCCAGTCCTGATCGTTGTCGGGAGCGCCACCGGGATTGCCGCCGGACAGGTGGCCCATATCGCGGCGGCCGGTGTGAGACACCTCGCGCCCGCGAGCGACGATCGCACCGCCTGGATGGGGTGCGCGCACGCGGTCGAGGAAGCGCTGCGGCGCGGCGAAGATGTCGTCGTGTCGGTGGCGTTCCGCTGTAGCCTGACTTCAGGGCCGCTCGAGCACGATTCCCGTATCGCCGCGGCGCTGGGTGAGTTGGTTCGCCCGTTCGCGGAACTCGTCGGCAGCCTGGTGGTCACTGGGGGTG
>JBDTSX010000373.1:0-5715 GCA_039930925.1 Acidobacteriota bacterium
AAGGCGTACGAGTACCACCACAAGTGGGTGGAGCACTACGTCCCGGGTCCGAGCTTCAAGTTCGAGGGGGCCGATCCGGTCCACGCCCAGATGTTCTTCAACCTCTACTTCATGATGACGGGCCTGCACGGGCTCCACATGATCATCGGCATCGGTTTGCTGTGCTGGCTCATCGTGCTCTCGCTGCGCGGCGAGTTCACGACCGAGAATCACGACTTCGTCGAGGGGTTCGGCCTCTACTGGCACTTCGTCGACATCGTCTGGATCTTCCTGTTCCCGCTGCTCTATCTCATCGGCCATCACCTCGTGGAGTAACGGATATATGTCAGCCGGTCACGTCGCCCCCAAGAGCATGTACTACCTGGTGTTCCTCGCCCTGATCGTCAGCACGGTCCTGACCGTGGTGGCGGCCAGCGTCGACATGGGTGCGCTCAACAATGTCGTCATGCTGACCATCGCCAGCGTGAAGGCGACGCTCGTCGTCCTGTTCTTCATGCATGTCCGCTGGAGCACGCGGCTGACGTGGGTGGTGGCGGCGTCCGGCTTCTTCTGGCTGCTGATCCTCTTCGGCATGGGCATGAGCGACTACCTGACGCGCGGCATGATCCCGGGCACGCTGCGCTGACCGGCACGTCGCTGCCCGGAATGCCGGTTGGGGCCGGCCTAAGAGCCCAATCAATTCCCACCGCTTGTCCTTCCGCCTGAAGGCGGAAGCCACCGGTTCAGAAATAGTGCCTGCCGCATTCGCCCTGAAGGCGGAAGCCACGGGTTCAGGAGATGGAGTTCCTGTGGCTTCCGCCTTCAGGCGGACGATCACCGTGAGCGCGGCCGCCGACCGCCCAGCCCTCCAGACCGCCAACTACCGCCCGTCACCCGCCACTCACCGGGCTCATGGATCCCGATGCGGGCCGGCATCGTAAACTCTGGCTATACTGAGGTGGCCGGGTCTTCCCGGCCCACTCGACTGTTCCCCGAACCCGGAAATCAGTAACTTGCCCGTGCCAAATCTCAAGGACGACCTCGCTTCCCTTCGTATCGAACCGACGGCGCGGGCCAGCGGAAGCCGCCGCGGAACGTGGATCACGCTTGGCCTTCTGATCCTCGCCCTCGCCGCCGGGGCCTGGTACTGGAGCACGCGGCCGGTGTCCACGACGGTCAAGACGACGGCCGTGATCGCGCAGACGGGTGCGTCAGCGGCGCCGGGCGCGGTCCTGAACGCCTCGGGGTACGTGACCGCACGGCGGCGGGCGACCGTCTCGGCGAAGGTGACCGGCAAGGTCCTCGAAGTATTCGTCGAAGAGGGGAAGGCGGTTCGCGCCGGCCAGGTGCTCGCACGGCTGGACGATTCCCAGGTGCGCGCATCGCTGGCCGTCACCGAAGCGCAACTCGAGTCCGCCCGCCGGGGGGCCGCGGAGGACGAAGCGCGGCTCCGCTCCGCCGAGGCGACGCTGACGCGCCTCGAGCAGCTCGTCAAGGATCAGGTGGTCGGCAAGGCGGAAGTGGATGGGCCGCGGGCAGAGGTTGAATCGCTGAGGGCGCGGATCGCGCTCGCGCAGCAGCAGGTCAAGGTCGCGGAGACCCTGGTCAGCCAGCGGCAGACCGACCTCACCGACATGACCGTGCGGGCGCCGTTCGACGGGATGGCGATTTCGAAAGACGCGCAGCCGGGCGAGATGATCTCGCCGGTGTCGGCGGGGGGCGGCTTCACCCGATCCGGCATCGCGACGATTGTGGACATGTCGTCGCTCGAGATCGAAGTGGACGTCAGCGAAAGCTACATCAACCGCGTGCACGCCGGGCAGCCGATCGAGGCGGTGCTGGATGCGTATCCCGACTGGCGCATTCCCGCGCACGTGATTGCGACGATTCCGACGGCCGATCGTCAGAAGGCGACGGTGCGGGTCCGGATCGGGTTCGAAGAGCTCGACCCGCGGATTCTTCCCGACATGGGCGTCAAGGTGTCGTTTCTGTCGGAGCGGCCCAAGGCGGAGGCCACCACGCCCCGCGCCAGGCTGCTCGTGCCGAAGACCTCGGTGCGCGCGGCGGACGGCCGGGAAGTCGCGTTCGTCGTGCACGACGGCCGCGTCGAGCGCCGCGCGGTGAAGACGACCCCGGCGAGCGGCGATCAGCTGGAAATCGTGTCAGGGCTGACCGCTGGCGAACAGGTCGTCGTGGACGGCCCGGCAGCTATGCAAGACGGCGACAGAGTGACGGTCAAGGAGCGCTGAATGGAAACGCTGGTCAAGATCAGGGATCTGCACAAGGTCTACCGCCGCGGGAACGAGCGCATCGATGTGCTCCAGGGAGTGACGCTCGATATTCCATCAGGAGATTTCCTGGCGCTGATGGGTCCCTCCGGATCGGGCAAGACGACCCTCCTCAACCTGATGGGGGGGCTCGACACCCCCTCGGAAGGGTCGATCGAAGTATCCGGCGACCGCATCGACAACATGTCCGGCGGCAAGCTGTCGGCGTGGCGGGCGCGGCACATCGGGTTCGTCTTCCAGATGTACAACCTGCTGCCGGTGTTGACGGCGGCGAAGAACGTGGAACTGCCGCTGCTGCTGACCAAGCTCGGCTCGGCGGACCGCAAGCGCCGGGTGCAGGTGGCGCTGTCGGTGGTCGGGCTCGCCGAGCGCGCCAAGCACTACCCGCGGCAGCTCTCGGGCGGACAGGAGCAGCGCGTCGGCATTGCCCGCGCGATTGTCACCGACCCCACGCTGCTGCTCTGCGACGAGCCCACCGGCGATCTTGATCGCAAGGCAGGAGACGAGATCCTCGATCTGCTCCAGGCGCTCAACCGCGAGCACGGCAAGACCATCGTGATGGTGACGCACGACCCGCATGCGGCGGCCCGCGCGAAGCGGACGCTGCATCTCGACAAGGGCACGCTGGTGACGGAGGCGGCCGCATGAAGTTCTTTCCCCTGGTCTGGCGCAACCTGCTGCGGCGGAAGGTGCGGACCATCTTCACGCTGCTCTCGGTCTTCGTGGCGTTCATCCTGTTCGGCATCCTGATGGCCATCCGGGTGGCCTTCAGCGGGACGATTACCATTGCCGGGGCCGAACGGCTGGTGATGATCGACAAGATCTCCCTGATCAACCCGCTTCCGATCAGCTACCAGCAGCGGATCCAGTCGATCGAGGGGGTGAAGGAGGTCACGCACGCCAACTGGTTCGGCGGGATCTATCAGGAACCCAAGAACTTCTTCGCCAACATGGCGGTCGACCCGGAAAGCTGGCTCCGGATGTATCCGGAGGTGGCGATGCCGGAGGAACAGAAAAAGGCGTGGCTGGCCGATCGCAGCGGCGCGGTCGTCGGCATCGACTCGATCAAGCGCTTTGGCTGGAAGATCGGCGACCGCATCCCGCTGCAGGGGACGATCTATCAACGCCCCGACCGCGGGCCGTGGGAGTTCACCATCGACGGCATCTATCAATCCCCGGAAAAAGGGTTCGACAACAGCCAGTTCTTCTTTCACTACGACTACCTGAACGAGACGCTCAGGGACCAGGCCTACGGGCACGATCAAATCGGGTGGTACGTGATCAAGGTGGGCGATCCGACACAGTCGGAGGCGCTCGCGCAGAAGCTCGACGCCCTGTTCGCCAACTCGCCGTCCGAGACCAAGACCTCGACCGAAAAAGCGTTCGTCGCCGGCTTTGCGAAGCAGATCGGCGATATCGGCCAGATCATGATCTGGATCGCGAGCGCCGTGCTCTTCACGATCCTGCTGGTCTCGGCCAACACCATGGCCCAGGCGATCCGGGAGCGCACCAACGAGCTCGCCGTGCTCAAGACACTGGGCTTCAGCGACGGCCGCATCCTGCGGCTGGTACTGTCGGAATCGTGCCTGATCGCGGTGCTCGGCGGCGGACTCGGCCTGGCGCTGGCCTGGCTGGCGATCTCCTTCGCCGGCGACCCGACCCACGGCATGCTGCCACCCCTGTTCCTCGCGCCAACCGACATCGTGGTCGGCTTCCTGATCGTCGGTACGCTCGGGATCGCGACCGGGCTGGTGCCTGCGCTTCAGGCGAGCCGGATGAAGATTGTCGACGCCCTCCGGAGGAATTGATGCTGTCCCAGATTATCGCCGTCACCAGTGTGAACATCCGCTCGATGGGCGAGCGCCTCGGATCGTCCGCGGTCGCGGTCTTCGGGATCGTCGGCGTCGTGATCGTGCTGGTCGGAGTGCTCTCGATTGCCGAGGGATTCCGGAGCGCGATGCAGACCACCGGCGACGAAGACACCGTCATGGTGATGCGCTCTGGCGCCGATAGCGAGATGACGAGCGGCTTGAGCGGCGAGCACGCCACGCTGGTCGGCGACAAGCCCGGAATCATGCGCGACGCGAACGGCCCGCTGGCATCGCCGGAGCTGCTCGTGATTGTCGCGCACCCCCTGAAGCGAAGCGGGACGGACGCGAACGTGCCGCTGCGCGGGGTCGAGCCCGGCGCCTTCCGGGTGCACACCAACGTGAAGATCGTGGAGGGCCGGAACTTCCAGACCGGCCGCAACGAGATCATCGCCGGACGGGCGGCAACCAAACAGTACGCCGGGCTGGGCGTCGGATCGACGGTCAAGTGGGGGGAGAACACCTGGCAGGTGGTCGGCGTCTTCGACGCCGGCGGATCCGCCGCCGAATCCGAGCTCTGGTGCGACGCGAAGGTCCTGCAGCCGGCCTACCGCCGCGGCAATTCGTACCAGTCGGTGTACGCCAAGCTCGCCTCGCACGACTCGTTCACCGTCCTCAAGGATGCATTGACGACGGATCCGAAGCTGACGGTGATGGTGATCCGCGAGCCCGAGTACTACGAGCGCCAGTCGCAGACGCTGCAGACGGTGATTCGCACGGTCGGGTTCGCCATCGCCGGGCTGATGGGGATCGGCGCGATCTTCGGCGCGGTGAACACGATGTACAACGCCGTTGCGAGCCGGGGGCGCGAGATCGCCACGCTGCGCGCGATCGGCTTCGGCAGCATCCCGGTCGTGATCTCGGTGCTCGCCGAGGCGGTGGTGCTCAGCATCATCGGCGGGCTGATCGGCGGCCTGCTCGCCTGGGCGGCGTTCGACGGCTACCAGACGTCGACGATGAATTTCCAGACGTTCAGCCAGGTGGCGTTTGCCTTCGCGGTCACGCCGGCCCTGCTCGCACGCGGACTCATCTATGCGGTTGGAATGGGGTTGCTCGGCGCGCTGCTCCCCGCGATCAAGGCGGCCCGGCTGCCGATTGTCACCGCCCTTCGTCAGCTCTAGAGTTCAGGAAGAGGCCGGGTCTCGTCGCCCGGCCTCAACCAAAGCCGTAGCATTTTCAGACGGGTATTGACGCTCGTCATACGCCGACCCGGTCTTCCGTCGTCCCGGGTGTCATCCCCGCTGCCTGCCATCCAATCGAACCCGCAGAACTTTGAGATTCCACGTCTCTCTCTCAGTGAGACACGCGCTGATCCCGAGCCGTTCACATTGAACGTCAGCGGTACGCCGGTTGCTTTGCGGGGCAACACGAACTGAGCACGGAGCTGTAGGGCGCCTCATCGCCTGGAACCGCCGCCACGCCGGGCAGCTGTGGCGTCAATTTTCCCCGCCGGGCCGCGCACGCTGACTACCCGCCTCGTCAGCTGAACAGTGCCGGCCGCATCCCCAGTCCCGGGCAACGGCCCGCGGTCTTGTTCGGTTGGAGGTTGAAGGCTTCGGCCTTCAATCTCCGACTCGCAT
>JBDTSX010000374.1:0-5710 GCA_039930925.1 Acidobacteriota bacterium
GGCAGGCCGACAGCGTCGAATGACGCGTGATCGGTGGAAGCCACAGCACGCGGCCCCAGCGTCCCGACCCCGAGATCGGCGAGCGGTTTCATCCACTGCTCGAAGATCGCGCCGGCGGCGGTGTTGCCCTGCAGCCAGATCCCGCGCACCCGCCCGGTGCCGTTGTCGGCATTGAAGTACGCCGCCATCTTCCCATGCTCCGGCTTCAACACCATCGTCGCCGGATCCGCGAAGTGCTCTTTGACGTACGCCCGCGACCCGAGCAGCCCTTCCTCTTCACCGCCCCAGAGCGCGACCCGAATCGTCCGGCGCGGGCGCGCCCCGGCCGTCATCAGGATGCGCAACGCTTCCATCATTGCGCCGGAACCGGCGGCGTTGTCGGTTGCGCCGGTCGCCGCGGCGACCGAGTCGAAGTGCGCCCCGAGGATCACCACTTCGTCCTTGAGCGCGGGATCGGTTCCGGGGATCTCCGCGATAGTGTTGAACCCGTTCGGCGTGGTCTCGTCGTAGAACCTGGTTTCCAGATTGAGCTCGACCTTGACCGGTACGTGCTTCTCGAGCACCCGCACCATGCGGTTGTAGTGCTCGACCGCCAGCGTCACGCCGGGCACTGCTCTGCCCGCATCTGTCCCTCGGGATTCGGCACCGGTCGGGAAAATCGTCCCGCCGTCGGGGTGCTGCTGCAGTGCCGTCAGGTCGCTGCCCACCGAGGCCAGAACCGCGTCGCCGCCGCGATTGAAGGTGGCAACGACTCCTTCCGCGCGGTAGAACTGCGCAATGCGCGCTGGCAGGGTCCGCGCCACGGCGCGGGCGGCAGCGTTCGGGTCGTCGGGGTCGTCGGCCTGCGCGCCTCGTCCTCGTCCGCCCGCGGGCGGAGCCGCGGGAATGGTCGTGGACGCCTCGATCAGATCTCGGTCCGTCATGCGGTGCACGACGTTGCCCTCGAGCATCGGGACCGGGCGCTCCGTCTGCGTCAACACAATCTTCCCGGCGAGCTTGCCGCGATACCGCGCAAAGTCGGCGTCACTGTCGATTTGCACGCGAACGACTTGGGCCGTCACCGTCCCGTTCGTGCCCGCCGTCCAGGACGCGGGGAACCCGATCAGCGGCTGGATCTGCGGCTCGATCAGATGCGCGCTGAAGCGGACCAGCGCCCATCCTTTGCCGAATGCCCACGTTTCGCGGTGCGCGTTGGCGAGCCCCCACTCGTTGAACCTCCGAATCGCCCAGTCGCTGGCCTGCAGGATCGACGGCCCGCCGGTCAGCCGCGGCCCGTAGACGTCGCTGAGCCAGCTGATGTGATCCATCACCTGCGAGCGGTTCAGCCCCTCGTCGCGAATCCGAGCGAGCATCGCGTAATCAAGCGTCTCCGGCGCCTGCGCCACAAGCCCGGTGATGGCGAGCGACACCAGGAGCCCGAGTACGGGAAGGATTCGCGACATGCCGATCATCTTACTGCCCGGCCGGTCGCAGCTTCCAGACTTGGGGCCTGTGAACTCGTGCGCAGAGCTTGATCTTCCGCCTGAAGGCGGAAGCCACGGGGAAAAAGAGTGCTTGTGGCTTCCGCCTTCAGCGGAAGGACAGCTCCGTGGACCCTCGTGGCTTCCGCCTTCAGGCGGAAGGACAATCGCGCTCGATTGTGACTGCTCATGACGGTTGGCACAGACGCTGCCAGACGGTGAGCATGTCCCACCCGTATCCGCCTCACCATCCGCGCCTTCCATACACCGGCAAACACAACTATTTCCTGACCTTCTGCACCGAAGGGCGGGCACCGGTCTTCACGGAACACGACGCCGTTGAGCTCGTGCTCGCGCAGATCTTGCGAGCGGCACGCAAGTGCGCGTTTGAAATAACCGCGTACTGCTTCATGCCTGATCACCTGCACCTCTTGGTACGAGGAACCGACGGCGGTCCGACTGCCGGGCGTTGATCAAGGCGGCGAAGCAGTATTCGGCGTTCTATTTCATGAAGCGGAAGAGGACGAGACTCTGGCAGCGATACGGGCACGAGCGGGTGCTGCGCAGTGCCATCGAGAGGGCGGCAACGATCCGCTACATTCTCGACAATCCCGTGAACGCCGGTTGGTCGATCGGTCCCGCGAACTACCCGTGGCTTGGTTCGGCATGCTATTCCGTCGTCGAACTGATCCTCCAGGCGACGCCTTCGGACTGAGCGCGGTCCTTCCGCCTGAAGGCGGAAGCCACGAGTGCGTTTTTGTGAGCAGCTTTCCTTCCGCCTGAAGGCGGAAGCCACGGGTGCGTTTTTGTGAGCAGCTGTCCTTCCGCTGGCGCGCGGAAGCCGACAGGACGGTTAGACGGCTGTCCTTCTGCCTGAACGCGCAAGCTACGGGTGCGTCGAACACGTCCTTCCGCCTGAAGGCGGAAGCCACGGGGAAAAGAGTGCTTGTGGCTTCCGCCTTCAGGCGGAAGACACACCCGCACACCTGACGGTTGGAAGCCGCCGACGCAGGCGTCCTGGAGGGAAGCGACGGGAGGAAGATCGCCGGTATAGAATTGCGCGATGCGCTATAGACCGTTCGGCCGCACTGGATGGAACGTCTCGGAGATCGGATACGGCATGTGGGGGATGGCCGGGTGGACCGGCAGCGACGACGAGGAGTCGCTCGCGTCGCTCGACCACGCCGTCGCGCTTGGCTGCAACTTCTTCGACACCGCCTGGGCGTACGGCGACGGGCACAGCGAGGTCTTGCTCGGGCAGGCGCTGAAGCGGCATCCCGACACGCGGATGTATTCGGCGACCAAGATTCCCCCGAAGAACCGGAAGTGGCCGGCACGGCCGGAGTATTCGCTGGACAACGTGTATCCGCCGGACTACATCCGCGAGTACACCGAGAAGAGCCTGCGCAACCTCGACGTCTCGACGATCGATCTCCAGCAGTTCCACGTCTGGAGCGACACTTGGGCGACCGACGATCGCTGGCAGCGGGCCGCGGCGCGGCTGAAGGAGGAAGGGCTGGTGCGCGCGGTCGGCATCAGCATCAATCGCTGGCAGCCGGCGAACGTCCTGCGGGCACTCGACAGCGGGCTGATTGACGCTGTCCAGGTCGTGTACAACGTCTTCGACCAGAGTCCCGAGGACGAGCTCTTTCCCGCGTGCCGCGAGAAGAACATCGCCGTCATCGCCCGCGTGCCCTTCGACGAGGGCAGCCTGACCGGGACGCTGACAGCGGACTCGCACTGGCCGGAGGGGGATTTCCGCAACTCGTACTTCCGTCCCGAGAACCTCACTCCGACGCTGGCACGCGTGGCGCGCCTTCGACCTGCCGTGCCGGCGGAGATGACGATGCCGGAGCTCGCGCTGCGGCACATCCTGCAGCATCCTGACGTCGGCACGGTGATTCCCGGCATGCGCAAGCTGCGCCACGTGGAAGAGAATATTGCGGTGAGCGACGGCCAACGGTTGCCGGAGCCGCTCATGGCCGAGCTGCGCGGGCACCGCTGGGACCGGACGGTTGATTTCGAGTAAAGTCCGCCCTAAGTGTTTGTGGATGTGCTGCTTACAGTGAATCGTGCTGCGATCGCGTGTGGCGTCTGGTATAATAACCTTTTGTCCGAATGCCCAAGGAGCTTGCAGTGAAGGAAGGGATCCACCCCGTTTATCATGAGATCGAGGCGCGCTGCGCGTGCGGCGCGACGTGGCACACGCGGTCCACGAAGCCGGAGCTGCACCTCGAAATCTGCAACAACTGCCATCCGTTTTTCACCGGCCGCCAGAAACTGGTGGACACTGAAGGACGCGTCGAGCGGTTCACCAAGCGGTTCGGCGTGCAGACGTCGGAGAGCCGGAAGGCCGCCGCAAAGACCAAGAAGACCGAGAAGACCGCCCTCGCCGCCAAGTAGGCTTTCGGCAGCCCATCTGGCAGCCCGGCAGGTTCGCCAGCAGGCGGACCGCACGCCACCGACGCTCGGGTGAGTTTCAGACGCTCAGCTCGTAAAGAGCTGGGCGTCTCGTTCGTGAGCCAGCCTCCGCGCCTTCTTCACCGACATCTTCCGATCGATCCGCGCGATCCGATGGCGCATGCCGTCAGCGCGGCGGCCGTCCGCCTCTTCCAGGGCGAAGAGCGCGAGCTCGCGCGCCCCTTCGAGATCCCGCTCGCGATGCTCGTGATGAATCGCGAGCGCCTCCACCGCAAACTGCCGCAGCTCGCACAGGCCCGCCTGGCGCCTGACGCCGCGCGGCTCGGTCAGCTCGATCACGCTGCGCCAGATCGCCGCCGCATCCGCAAAGCGCCGTTCGCGCCGGTGGCAGAGCCCGATCCGGTAGAGCGCCTCTCCCCTGACCTCCGGGGCCGGCGAACCCGCAGCGCGCCTGTAGCAGGCGTCGGCTCGCTCGACCGCGCGAACCCGGTCGTCCAGCCTCTCGTCGCTGCCGGCGC
Source organism: Acidobacteriota bacterium (assembly GCA_039930925.1). Lineage (GTDB taxonomy): Bacteria > Acidobacteriota > Vicinamibacteria > Vicinamibacterales > 2-12-FULL-66-21 > JALZOC01. The sequence goes on from JBDTSX010000374.1 coordinate 4,400, forward strand.
GTTCGTAGACGCGCCCGAGCGCGAGCGCCTCGGCCTCGTCGCGGCAGGCGCCGTGCCCTTCGCGCGCGAGCTGGACGCCGCGCGCCATCACGGCGGCGAGGGAGACGAGGTCCAGCCGATTGTGCTCGAGCACCGGCTCGAGCGGGCGTGGATCGCCGCTGCGCAGGAACTGGAAGAACCGGCCCGGAATTTCGAAGCCGTCCACGTCGCCGACGCGCGTCACGCTGAACAGCGTGTGCTCGAGCGTCGAGAGGCGGCAGCCGGAGTCTTCGATCGCGCCCCCTGCCCCGGTACGCATCCGCCACAACCGCCGCGCCGGGGGCAGCATGTCGAAATGGGGGACCTCGGCGAGCGGCATCTGCAGCCGGTGAAACATCCAGCGCGTTTCCATTACCGGGACGTCGAAGGTCTTGCCGTTGTAGGTGACGATCAGGTCGACCCCTTCGAAGAACGAGGCGACCGTGGCGAGAAGCGCCCGTTCGGACGCGAAGCTCGTGAGCAGAAACTGCGTGACCTGAAACGCGCCGAGGTCGAAATAGCCGCAGCCGACCAGGAACGCGACAGTGCCGGCGCCGCCGCTGAGGCCGGTCGTCTCCAGATCGATGAACACGGTTCGCGCAAACGTCCGCGACGACGCGTGGCCTGCCTGACGCCTGCCTGCCACCTCGCCAAGCGCGGGGTCGAGGACGCCGAGCGCCGAACAGTCCTCGACGTCGCATGCGCCTACGCGGATGCTGCCGTGGAACCGGTCGGCTTCGTAGCGCCGATCGATCACGAGACATTGCCCGAACGGGGTCGTCGCCGGACGGCCGCCCAGCATCGCGCCCACCCGCGCGATGTCCATGACCGCCTCGTACCCGCCGGCGTCCGGTTCGTAGGTCAGCTCGCGGACCGGCTTCGGCGGTCCCCCCTTTACGATGGCGCGCAGCCGCGACGAGAGATCCATCAGGCGGCCTCGGCCTCGAGCAGCCGATCGAGGATGCGCGACGCGACCTGCTTCGCGTGCGGCCCCGTGTTACCCTCGGGCCCCACGCACGAGGGACACCCCGATTCGCACGGGCATCCGGCGATCAGGTCCCGGGTGCGCTCCAGCAGCGGCAGATGCATGTCGTAGAGCGGACGGCTGAAGCCGATCCCGCCAGGGTAATTGTCGTAAATGAAGACATTCGGATCGGTCGCCAGGGCATCAGGCACTCCGCCGATGCCGCCGGTGCGCCGCGACCGTTCGAGCGTGCCGCCGTCCACCGACAATCCGATGTCGTGCCGATCGCACATCAGCAGCAGCTGGGCGATGTTCTTCATCGCGAACGC
>JBDTSX010000375.1:0-5710 GCA_039930925.1 Acidobacteriota bacterium
AGCCGGGCCGCGCCGGCGCTCGGCGGTTCACGTCCGGCGCCGGTGTCGGGCTTCGGACGGACGGCCGTCACCATGAACGCGCCGGCCAGCACGGTCACGAATGCCGCCGCTGCCGCCATCGGAACCCACCGGGAGCGCCCACCGGCCGAACTCGTGGTGCCGGCAGCGATCCGTGTCCGGACCTTCGCGGCAAATTCCGGCGACGGCTGGATCGACAGGATCCGGTCGAGATCCTGTTCGGCCGCGGTGACCCGCCGGTGTTCCTCTTGTGTCAGCGCGTGGGTCGAGTGGTCACGAGACATTGCAGGCTCTCCGCCAGCCCTTTCCGGGCCAGAAACAACCGTGACTTGACCGTGCCCTCCGGGATGGCGAGCAGCGCCGCCACTTCGCGCAGATCGTGACCTTCGATCGCCGCCAGGACGATCACGACGCGGAGTTTTTCCGGCAGGGCGTCAATCGCGCTCCACAGGCGCGCCGCGCGGTCGCGCGCCGCCACGTCCGCCGCCGGGGTGTCCAGGCCCGCCGGAAGAGCCGCCGCCTGCTCCCGTGTCGCACGACGCCCCTCGGCGCGCCAGCGATCGACGGCGAGCCGCCACGTCATGCGAACCAGCCAGGCGCGGAATCGATCGCGATCGCGCAATTGCCGAAACCGCTGATACGCCTTCGCGAACGCCTCCTGGGCGACGTCCTCGGCGTCCTGACGGTGCCGCAGCACCCCGTAGGCGACCCGAAACGCGAGCGTGGACGACTCGCGAAGCCGCATCTCGAACTCCGCTTCCAGGTCGTGGTCGGCCGTCACGAGACTCTCGAACCAGCCGCTCGCCCGCTCATTCATTCAGGCTCCGGAAAGCAAGACGCCGCCGGCCGGCATCAGGTTCAGCAATCACTCATCCCTAGTCACTAATCGCGAATCCTGGATCACTCATCGCGAATCCCGAATCCCCGAATCCCCGAATCCAGGATCCCGGATCCCGAGCCCCGAGTCCCGAGCCCCGACGAGCCCCGAGCCCCGACGAGCCCCGAGCCCCGAGCCCCGACCTGCAGACCTCCCCGGCGCCATGCCGGTTGGATTAGTACGTTGCGGCGCCCCGCTGCCACGGCATATTCTGTCTTCCCATGGCCATCAGGGACGCCTTGCTGCCGGAATACGATCACGAAATGGGTACCACGCGGCGGTTGCTCGAGCGCACGCCGGAGGCCGAACTGGGCTGGAAGCCGCACGAGAAGTCGATGACGCTCGGACAGCTCGCCGGGCACATCGCCAACATCCCGCGTTGGGCCAAGGCCGTCACCGACGGGTCGGGCTTCGATGTCGCGACCGCTGGCGACGACGTGCGGCCGAAGACCCCGGCGTCGGTCACCGAACTGCTCGCGGATTTCGATCGGAAGGTGGCGGATGCTCGCGCCGGGCTCGCCGCCACGGACGATCCCCAGATGCTGGAGCCGTGGACGCTGAGCCAGGGGGACCACGAAATCTTCACGATGCCGCGCGTTTCGGCGTTACGGACCTTTGTCATGAATCACCTGATTCACCATCGCGGGCAGCTCAGCGTCTATCTGCGGCTGCGGAACGTCGCGGTTCCCCCCATCTACGGCCCTACCGCCGACGAACAGTAGGTGAACAGCACGAAAGGGATCCTCGTCCCCGCGGCCCTTTTCGCGTTCATCCTGCTCTGCACGCTGAATTCCGCCGGCTATCGCTACGGCGCCTCCGACCTGGCGTTCTACCTGCCGGCGGTGCTGGTCCGGATCGATCCCGCGCTCTTTCCCCGCGACCGATCGCTGATCGCGGCGCAGGCGCGGCTGACGATGATGGACGAGACGGTCGGGCTGCTGGCGCGGGTCACGGGCGCCTCGGTACCGTTGCTGTTCGCCGTCCTGTACTGCGCGACGCTCTCGCTGCTGGCGTTCGCGATCTGGCTGATCGCCGCGCGCTGGTACCGTTCGAAGTGGACCGGGGCGGCGTTGCTGGCGGCGCTGACATTGCGGCATGCGATCGCCAGGTCCGGCACGAACACCCTCGAAGGCTATTTCCACCCGCGGCAGCTCGCGTTCGCGATCGGCGCCCTGGCGATCGCGGCCGTGCTGCGCGGACGGCTGCGACTTGCCGCCGGCCTCGTGCTCGCCGCCGGATTTCTCCACCCGACGACCGCGATGTGGTTCGCGATCTGGCTGTCGGTGGCCACCGCGGTGAACGAGCAGAGACTGCGCATGCCCCTCCTTGCCGCCGGAGCCGCGGGGGCGCTGCTCGCCGTCTGGCTCGTCACCGGCGGTCCGCTGGCTGGACGCCTGGTGATCATGGACGCGGACTGGCTCGCCACGCTCGTGACGAAGGACTACCTGTTCCCGCTTGAATGGCCGGCCTACGTGTGGCTCTTCAACCTGGCCTCGATTCCCCTGATCGTGCTGCTCTATCGCCGGCGCCGCGCGGCCGGTCTGCTGATCCCCGGCGAAACCGGTCTGGTGATCGGATGCCTCTCGCTGCTGCTCGTCTTCGCCGCCGCATTGCCGCTCAACGCCGCGCGCGTCGCGCTGGCCGTGCAACTCCAGACACCGCGCATTTTCTGGATGCTGGACTTTCTCGCGACCATCTACGTGGTCTGGGCGCTCGCGGAAGGGGCCGACGGCTCGGCGCGGCGCGCACAAGTGGCCGCACTGCTGCTCCTGCTGGCTTCGGCGGCGCGTGGCGGGTACATCAGGTTCGTGGGTTTTCCGGATCGTCCGGTGGTGCAGTTCGACATTCCGGACAACGACTGGGGACGGGTCATGGCGTGGGCTCGGACGACGCCGGCGGACAGCGAGTGGGCAGCCGACCCCGGGCATGCGGCACAATATGGGACGAGCCTGCGTGTCGCGGGTCAGCGGGACGTGTTCGTCGAAGCGGTCAAGGATGCCGCGATCGGGATGTACGCGCGCGACGTGGCGATCCGCACGCGCGATCGTCTCGCAGTGCTGGAGCCTTTCGGCGCGATGACCCCCGAGCGCGGCCGGCAGCTCGGCGCCCAATATGGACTCGATTATCTCGTCACGGAACAGCCACTGGCGCTGCCGCTCGCCTTCGCGCGCGGCGCGATCCGCGTCTACCGGTTGCGGTGACCTCGTCACTTCAGTGGGGTCCGGCTTGACCGGCACCGCCAGCGTTCGATTCTTCATTCATGACCGACTACGTTCCCAGACGCGGCCTGCGCAGCGGGCACGCGATGACAATCTACTGCTGGGGGAAGCGGCGGGAGTTTCCGCGGCTGCCGCCCCCTTCCAGCCGTCAGTTCGAGACCGAGCCGGGGACGCGCGTCCTCGCGCATTGCCACTGGCAGCCCGATCCGGCGGCGCATCCCGCGTTGATCGCGCTTCACGGGCTGGAAGGCTCGAGCAACGCGCACTACATGCGCGGGCTCGCCGACAAGGCGTTCGCGCGGGGGTTCAACGTGATCCGGCTGAATCAGCGCAACTGCGGCGGCACCGAGGCGCTCGCCGAGGGACTCTATCACTCGGGATTGACCGCCGACGCCGCGCACGTGATGACCGAGATCGCGCGCGAAGGCATCGATCGCGTGATCGTCGCCGGTTACTCGCTCGGCGGCAACCTGGCCCTGAAGCTGGCCGGCGACTTCGGCGCCACCCCGCCGGCTGCGTTACGCGGGGTGTGCGCGGTCTCTCCAGTGATGGAGCTGGCCGAGTGCGTGCGCGCGCTGGAGCGCCGCCAGAATGCCGTCTACCAATGGAACTTCGTGCGCGGCTTGAAGGCGCGGATGGTGCGCAAAGGGGTCTCGCATCCAGGCCGGTTTGCGCTGGAGCGCCTGCCGGACGTCAGGTCCGTGCGGCAGTTCGACGAGCTCTTCACCGCGCCGCACTTCGGCTTCCGCGGTGCGGACGACTACTATCACCGCGCCAGCGCGATGCGCGTCATCGATCGGATCCGCGTGCCGGCGCTGGTGATCACCGCGCAGGACGATCCGTTCGTGCCGGTGGCCTCGTTTCGCGACCCGCGCGTGACCGGCAATCCCAACATCACGCTGATCGTGACCCGCCACGGCGGGCACTGCGGATTCGTCTCGAACCCGGGGGGCGCGTCCGATGGATATTGGGCAGAGGAGCAGATCGTGGCGTTTGCCGAGCGCCACGCCGGCAATCGCTAGGTCGAGATCGCCGCAATCAGGCGGCGGGCGAAGTCCGGCCCCAGCCCTTCCTCTTCGTGCTTGAAGTAGACGAACGCCTCGGTCAGCCCCTCGAGGCCGCGAAGGGTCGCGGCCCAGCGCTCGATCTCGGCCTGCTGGTAGCCTTCGTCGCGCAGGCGGAAGTACCCGTAGTCCGCCGTCATTTCAAGGGGCGTGCTCATCTTCTCGCTGTACGCTATGCACAATGCCAGGTTGCGCGATCGCAGCAGGTCATAAATCTCGGCGTCGAACCATGACGGGTGGCGGAACTCGAACGCCGCCCGCGTGCCATTCGGTAGCAGTTCGGCGAAGGCGCGCAGCACGCCGGCGTCCTTCTTGAAGGTCGGCGGGAGCTGGAACAAGAGCGTCGCCAGTTTCGGCCCGAGCGTGCTCGCCGTCCGGCAGAAAGACTGCAGCAGATCCTCGCATCGTCGCAGCTTCGCGTCGTGCGTGATGCGCCGCGGCGCCTTCAGCGTGAACCGGAAACCATCCGGGGTTCCGGCCGACCAGCCGGCCAGCAGCTTCTCGGTCGGCAGCCGGTAGAAGGTGTAATTGATCTCGACCGTGGTGAATCGCTCGGCATAGTACGCGAGCATCTTGTTGGTGCTGAATTTCTCCGGATAGAACGTGCCGCGCCATTCAGGATAGTTGTACCCGGAGGTGCCGACGACGACGGGAGGTGGGGACGACACGGCGTCAGTTTATACCGGCCGCGGCGGCCCCGTGTGACCGGCGCCGCCTATCGCCTCACCTCCACCTTGATGGTCGTATCCCCGCGGCACGGTTCGTCGGCGCGCGCGCGAATCTCGTAGGTGCCGGGACTCGGATAGATGTGATTGACCCGAGCCGGGAGCGTGACGTCGAGCTGTTGCGTCTTGGCGTCGCCGAACTCCATGTTCACCGTGCAGGTGCCGCGCCCCTCGATCGTGACAATCACCTCCGGCGCATCGGTTGCCGGCCCCGGCTCGACGACCAGGCGCCAGATCCCGCGAATCACCGCTCGGACGTCGATCCTCGCGCGAGCGACCCCTTCGCACGGCGGTGTCGGCGACGCGGTCACGGTGTATTCGGCGTCGGCGGCGTAGACGTGGCGGATCCGGTCGGGAAGATCGGCGGTGCGGCGGGCCGACTCGCCGTCGCCGAAGTCGATGTCGTACTTGCAGTCGCCGGTGCCGAGAATCGCGACGAGGATGCCCGGTCCCTGCTCAGGTGGCGACGGCGTGAACTCGATGCGGGTGATTCGTGCCCCCTGCGCGGCAAACGACACCGCGCTCAGCATCAATACACCCGCCGTTCGGATGGCACAGTTGGTTTTCATTCGACCCCTTCAGCCGAGCAGTTCACGTCGGCGTCGCGAGAGCAATGCCAGTGACGTGCCATCGGCATCAGCCGCGCTCTCGGACCGCTCAGCTGGGTTGATCGCGACCCGGTGTCAGCCCCGGCCGGTCGTGGGACGCCGGCTTCCCAATTGCGAACACCGGAACCGGTCGAGGACGAGCGTTGGTTGACAGCAATCCCCTCCGTGTCAGCAACTTAGCACCTAACGCCGAGGTTGG
>JBDTSX010000376.1:0-5709 GCA_039930925.1 Acidobacteriota bacterium
ATTCCCGTCGGCCAGCAAGGCCCCGGGCCATCAAGCAGCGGGTGTCACGGCGCTCGGCCGTGTCTGTGCGCGCGTGCGGCTGCGCGTGCTGGCGATCGGCGGGATCTCCCTCGATCGGATCATCGACGTTGCCGCGGCCGGGGCGGCAGGCATTGCCGCGATCGGGCTGTTCACGAACACTCGGGATCTCGAACGAATCGTGACGGCGCTGCGGCAGGGTTTTCCACCGGACCGCCGCGCCATCTAATCCTTCCGACAGGTCAGCTGTTCAGGCGATAATAGGGCATCACATGAGTGACTTTGGCGGGAAGCTGCGGCTCGCGCGCGAGCAGCGCGGCCTTACCCTGCGGCAAATCGCCGACCGTACGAAAATCTCCGCGTCCGCCCTCGAAGCGCTCGAGCGCAACGATATTTCCAAACTGCCGGGCGGCATTTTCAGCCGCTCGTTCGTCCGATCGTATGCCGTAGAAGTCGGGCTCGATCCGGACGAGACCGTCAAGGAGTTCCTGGCCCGCTTCCAGGGTCATCCCGTCCAGGCGAGCGCCGCCCCGGCGCAGATTCCTGCGTCGGAAACGAACTTCGACAGCCGCCAGCGGATTGCAAGCCTGATCCTCAAGCTCCTGGTCATCGGGATTCCGCTGGTCGCCATCATTCTGTATTTCACGCTGCGGGGGCGGGCGAATGCGGCTCCCGACGTAGCGCCTCGGGTCGCCGAGGAGCGGGGCGGGGCGACCTCCGCGCCGCCCCCGCCAACCGAGCCATCCACTGCGCCCTCGACTTCCGCCGCGGACACGGCCGCGTCGCCGGCGGTGCGGGCCGCGACGATGACCCTCGAACTGCACCCGACAGGTGCGTGCTGGGTGAAGCTGACGGTTGACGGCCGCCCGGTGCTCGCGCGCACCATGCAGGCGGGAGAAAAGGTCGTTCGCACGGTCCGGGAGCACGCGGTGATCGAGGTCGGCGACGCCGGCGCGTTCGCTTTCTCAATCGACGGCAAGCCCGGCAAGCCGCTCGGCACACCGGGCCAGGTCGTCAAGGCCACGACGATTACCCGGGACACGGTTGCCGGGTTTCTCCAGTAGCACACCCGATGGATCCTGGATTCCGCTCGCCACTCGTCGACTTCTTCCGCCGCGGCGAAGTGGCCCACGACGTCAAGCTGCTGGCGGCTGAGGGGGCGTTCGCGCCGCGCACGCACGACCAGCTCGCGCTCCTGATCCTGCTCTCGGACGATGCGGATCCGGTGATTGCGGCGCGCGCCAACGCGACTCTCGATGCGCTGCCGCCCGCCGCGCTGGCCCCGTTCATCGCGCGCGCCGACGTGCCCGAGCAGATGCGCCACTTCTTTCAGGCGCGAGGGGTCGTCCCGTCGAGTGAACCGGTGCCCGCCGTGCCTGAAGCGCCGGAAGTGGCTGGACCCACGGTTGCCACGGACGAAGACGCCGTGCCAGAAGGGGAGGACGGCGAGGAAGATGAAGCGCTGGCGAAGGTGCCGCTCTCGTCCCTGTCGATCGTTCAGCGCATGAAGCTCGGCATGAAGGGATCGAAGGCGCAGCGCTCGCAACTGATTCGCGACTCGAACAAGCTGGTGGCCGCGGCGGTGCTCAGCAGCCCGAAGCTGACCGAGTCGGAAGTCGAGGCGTTCTCGAAAATGGCGAACGTCTCGGAGGAAGTGCTCCGCACCATCGCGATGAACCGGACCTGGACCAAGAACTACGGCGTGATTGCGGGGCTCGCCAAGAACCCCGAGACGCCGCCGTCGATCTCGATGCAGATGGTGCCGCGGCTGAATGCGCGGGACTTGAAGATGCTGTCTACCGACCGGAACTCGCCGGAAGTGGTCCGTAACATGGCCAGGCGGCTGTCGAAGAAGGAACTGCTGTAGCGCCGATCGTCAGGATCGCTCACGTCCGCGCTTGAACTCCTTGCGCATCTGCGCGAGTCCTTCCATGTAGACCGTTGCGCGGTGACGCTCTTCCTCCGGGATCTCCTTCAGCAGATCGATCGCCCGCTCGAAATCCCGCTCGATCGTGGTGCGCGTCGTCTTGAAATAGAGCTGCTTGATCTCGACCAGTCGATCGACGGACATGATGGCTCCTCTTAGCGTCCCCGCGCGCGGCGGAGCGAGGCGCGAAGCTCCTCGACCGGTCGCGTGTTGAGGACGTCCTCCGGCTCGAGCCACGCCCGCCGCGCCACCGCGGCGCCCCAGCGGAGGTTGCCGAGCGCGGCAGGTGAATGGGCATCGGAATCGATGACGAGCTTCACGCCACGATCGCGCGCCCGTCTGGCCAGGCCTTCGTCGAGATCGAGGCGATCGACCTGGCTGTTGATCTCGACCGCGACACCCGCGGCGGCCGCCGCCGCAAATACCCGGTCCACGTCGTAGCGATACGGCTCGCGCTTCAGGATCAGGCGCCCGGTGGGATGGCCGATGACGTCCACCCAGGGACACGCGATGGCGCGCAACAGGCGCTCGGTCAGCTGCCCCTCGTCCTGATTGAAGGCCGAGTGGATCGAGGCGATCACGAGGTCGAGCTGCGCGAGACAGTCGTCCGCGAGATCCATCGTGCCGTCCGGACGGATGTCGCATTCGATCCCGGCGAGCAGCGTCATCCCGTCGAGCCGCGCGCTGAGCGCGCGGACCGCTTCAGCGTGGGCGAGGGCGCGGGCTTCGTCCAGTCCGTTCGCCATCGCCAGGGCCCGGCTGTGGTCCGTGATGGCGATGTAGTCCAGGCCCGCCGAACGGGCCGCAAGCGCCATCGTTTCGGCGTCCGCGCGCCCGTCAGTGGCGGTCGTGTGCATGTGCAGATCGCCCCGGAGGTCCGCCACGTGCAGCAGGCGAGGGAGCGCCCGCGCCTCGGCGGCCGCGATCTCGCCGCGGTTCTCGCGCAGCTCCGGCGGGACATACGCGAGACCCAGCGCCTCGTAGATCCCTGCCTCATTCTCCCCCGCAACTCTCACCTCGTCGTCCACTCGGAACAAGCCATACTCATTCAGCTTGAGGCCGCGCTGGATGGCCCGGTCGCGGAGCGCGATGTTGTGGGCCTTCGAGCCGGTGAAGTACTGCTGCGCCGCGCCGAGGCTCTCGGACGGCACGAGGCGAAGATCGGCCTGGAAGCCGCCCCTCAGCAGGATACTCGACTTGGTGTCGCCTCGTCCGAGGACGCGTTCGACCAGCCGGTAGCCGGTGAACGCCTCCATCAGCGATGCGGGCGCGCCGGCGGCCAGGATGTCGAGATCGCCGCAGGTCTCGCAGCCACGCCGCAGGCTGCCCACCATCGAGAGGTCGGCGGCCGGCGCATGTTGCCGAAGCTCGGCGACCAGGGCGCCGGCGGTGTCGTGCGCCTCCGCCATGAGCCGGCGTCCCGAGAACCGCTGCCGCTCCTCGAGCGCCTTCAGGATCAGGGCTTCCTTCTTCGCGCCCATCCCCTTGAGTCCGCGGATCCGTCCGTCGCGCGCGGCCCGCTCGAGCTCCTCCAGGGTGCGGATCTCGAGTCCGCGGTACAGCAGCGCGACCGTCTTTGGCCCCACTCCCTGCAGGCGCAGCAGGTCGAGAATCGTCGGCGGGAATTCCTGCAGCAGTTCCTGGTGGAACCGGCACTGGCCGGTCTCGACGAGCTCGCTCAGCTTGGCGGCCAAATCCTTGCCGACGCCGGGGATCCCGAGACGTTCCGCGGCCGTCATGCTGGCCACGCGCTCGGACAAATGCGACACCGTGTCCGCGGCGTTGCTGTACGCGCGGATCTTGAACGGATTCTCGTCCTTGATTTGCAGCAGATCGCCGATCTCGGCGAACACCCGGGCTAGGGCGAGATTATCCACGACACGCCGATGGGAGAGGTCAGGGGCATGCCGGCATTATAGGCTGGCCCGCATGCGTTTCAGCCGGCCGAGCAGGTCAGCGGTGACGGCCACGCCATCGGTATCGCCGCCGCTCAGGGCCTCTCGCGTGCGCCGTGTTCTTCGAGGTAGACCATCAGGGGAACGTTTCTCGCCTCGATCGCGGCGACGAGCGGCGTGTTTGCGCTCGGCTGGCAGTTGACGCTGACCCCGGCCTCGACCAGGACGTGAACGATCTCGGCCTGACCGTTCTCGACCGCGAGCACGAGCGCCAGCTGGCCGTGGCGGCGGTCGAGTCCGGCTTCCATCAGCGCGCGCACCGCGTCGGGCGCGGAATCTACCAGCGCGTCAAGAATCGGCGTGGTCCGCTGCGTCGTGTAGCCCAGCGCCGATCTGAGGGACGGCGCCTGCCCCCACGCGACGTCCGGATCGGCGCGCGCGCGGAGCATGACCCGGACGATCTCGTTGAGGTCGCGGCGACCCGGACGAACCTGGTGGATCGCCAGCTTCCACGGTGATTGGTAGTGGCCCTCATGAGCGGCCATCTTGTTCGGATCGGCTCCGGCAGCGAGAAGCTGATTGACACGTCCAACATCCGCCGCTCCGGCTGGCAGTGTTCTTGTCGAAATTCTACAAGAGAGCGGGATCCGGGATCCGGGCAATTCTCAATGTGTGGCTTCCGCCTTCAGGCGGAAGGACAAGCGCGAGACCTCTGGAACACCCGGGACCTGAACATGGGCCAAGAGCGGGCTACCTGGAGACGCCGAAGGTGACGGCGCAGCTTCTGACGGTCTTTGCCGGGCTCGCCGTGGTGGTCACGATCGCGGGCATCAGCGGCGTGATTGCCATCTCGGTCTCGCACCGGCTCCAGGAATTCGGGGTCCGCATGGCGCTCGGCGCCACCCGGCCGCAAATCCTGAGACAGGTGCTCGGCCACGGGCTGCGGCTGGTGATCGTCGGCCTTGTCATCGGGCTCGCCGGGTCGTTGGCGGCAACGAAGGTCCTCTCGGCCTATTTGTTTGCGACGACGCCGTCAGATCCCGTGACGTTGACGCTGGTGTCGCTGACGTTGCTCATGACCGGAATTCTGTCCTGTGTCGGCCCGGCATGGCGCGCCACCTCGGTTGACCCGCTCATCGCGCTTCGCGGGGACTGACCGGTTCCAGGGCCCCATGTAACTCCAGGACCCGGCGAATCCCACAGTTGCGCCGCGCTGAGGCGCGAACGCGCCTCGACTCGTCTCCCGCACTTTACGTCCAGCACCATGGCCCGTTCATGCCTGTTGCACCCGCCGTCATCGTCGGTCCGCAACATCCTTTGATCTCAGTGGGATCCGGGATCCGCGACCGCAGCCGCCGCGGTGGCCGCGCGCTTGCCATGGGATTGCCGGTCCCGGCGCCGATTTAATCCCACGGCCCGGTCCTCGCCAGGCAGTCCCGGCGCCGCGGGCCGCCACCATTTACATCGTCCCTGGAGGACAGCATGCGTCGATTCCTGTGTGCCATCGCGATCGTCGGAATTGCCCTCGTCCCGTGTGCCTCGCCCGTATGGGCTGGGCCGCAGAAGCCGGCGGCCGCCGCTCAGACGGACGGCTCGTCGTCGCCGCGCGCGGCGAGCGCCGGCCGCGCCGTCAAGGCGCGCGCCACGGCGGCCGCGCCGGTGAACCTCAACTCGGCGACCGCCGCGCAGCTGCAGACGCTGCCGGGCATCGGCGCGAGCTCCGCGCAGCGCATCCTCGATTTCCGACAGAAGAACGGAGCCTTCAAGAAAGTCGAGGAGCTGATGAAAACTCCGCGATTGGACCCGTAAAATAAAGGATTTCCGTAAGAACGCCGGCCCCTTGCGACAGGCGAAAGTCTGCAGAAGTCA
>JBDTSX010000377.1:0-5691 GCA_039930925.1 Acidobacteriota bacterium
CACCCCCTCCTCAATTCGTTCCAGGGTCGGCGCGGAAAACGAGAGGCGCATGAACTGGCGGCCGAATTCGTCCCGGGGGCCGCCGCTGGCGCGCTCACCCTGTCGTCCGCCTGCCGCGGCCCCGGCCGCGGGGTCGGCTGGATGGCGCGTGTTCACGAAAAACGCCTCGCCGGCGACGAAGACGACGCCGTGCCGCACCGCCCTGGCGTTCAGCTGTTCGGCGTCCATGGGCTCGGGCAGCTTCGCCCAGAGGAAGAACCCGCCGCGCGGATCCGGCCAGCTCACCTCGCTGCCAAGCTCGCGCCGGAGCGCCGCGACCATCACGTCACGTTTCTCGCGATAGTGGGCGCGGAGCAGCGGGAGCTGCCGATCGAGAATGCCACGGCGCGCCGCCTGGAATATGAGCCGCTGGTCGAAGCCGCCGGAGCACAGGTCCGCCGCCTGCTTGGCGTACTCGAGCTTCACCGCGAGTGGTGCAGGCGCGTCGATCCATGCGACCCGAAAACCGGGCGCCAGCGTTTTGGAAAAGCTGCTCAGATAAACGACCCGGCCGTCCTGGTCGTCAGCCTTCATCGGCCGGACGTCCGCTTCCGTGGCGGAGGGCTCGAAATACAGCTCTCGGTACGGATCGTCCTCGATGATCATGACGTTGCGCAGCGCCGCCCACTCGAGCAGCTTCAGGCGCTTCGCGCGGCCGATCAGCAGACCGGTCGGGTTCTGGAAATTGGGTACCACGTAGAGCACGCGAACCCGCCGGCCCTCGTTCACCAGCCGCGCGTGGATCGCGTCGAGCGCGGCCAGGTCGATCCCGTCGCGCTCCTGCGGCACCCCTTCCATCTGCGCTTGCACGTTCCTGAAGGCGACGATGGCGCCGGTGTAGGTCGGGAGCTCGACGAGCACGACGTCGCCGGGATCCAGCAGCACGCGAGCGACGAGGTCGAGCCCCTGCTGCGAGCCGGTGGTCACCATCAGGCGATCGAGCGGCGACGTGATGCCGCGCGAAGACATGATGCCGGTGATGGTGTCGAGGAGCGGCCGATAACCGCGGGTGGCGCCGTACTGCAGGACATTGGGGTCCGCCCCCGCGAGCAGCTCGCGCGCGATATCCCGGAACTCCTCCCAGGGAAACGTCTCCGGCGCCGGGTAGCCGGGGGCGAACGAAATGACATCGCGATTCTGCGCGAGCACCGTGCTCATGCGGCGAATCGCGGATTCCTCCATCGCCCCGGCGGCGCGCGAGAGGAAGTCGTCGTAGTGGATCATGCGAGGCGTTGTTCCGTCAGATCGGGTGCGGGCGCCTGGCGCTCCATCGCCGCCAGGGTGTTCAGATAGTAGCGGTACTGCGTCAGGTAGGCGCCGAGCGCCGTCAGGGCCAGGTATTCGAAGACGAAACCCCGCAGCAGCCAGGCCGCCACCGCCAGCGGCACCATCGCCAGCCCGACCAGCGGGATGAACGCGATCAAGCCGAGCCCCGCGGTCGCCAGGATCGATGCCAGCGCGGCCAGGAGCGCAAGGAGTAGTACCACCCCGAAAATGCCCGCCACCTCGCGCGCGCTGCCGCGGATGAACTGCCCGACTCTCCGGGCGCCGTCGCGCACGCCGAGGTCCTCGACCGCAATCGCCATCTGGGTGAGCAGATAGAGAAAATTCATCACGGTGATCCACACGACCAGCGGAATCAGCGAGAGCGCGGCGGCCACGCTCCAGCCGAAGAGGACGCCAAGGCTGCCGGCCAGCGCATAGCCGCCGGAGATCAACCCCAGATAGATCGCGGCCGTCACCGTGTAGGCGGCGAGGAGGCAGGCGCCGAGTTTCACGTAGCGCCGTCCGAATGCGCGACAGCCGGCCAGGAATGGTTCGATCTCGGTCCGGTTCGCGCGCCTGACCGCCGCGAGGCGCAGCGGCGGCCGCTCGATCGGTCCGGCCTTGGCTTCCGACTCCGCCAGAATCGCGACGGTCCCCCCCTTGACGACGAAGGTCAGGGTCGATCCGCCGAGCAGAACCAGCAGGAACGCGGCGGCAAAGGCGACCAGCGCGACCGGATTCGCGCGCAGCGCACCGAAGACCGCGCCGATGATCTGGCGGACATCGCCGGCGAGAATGTCCTCGACGTCAGCCCCGAGCAACAGCACGACGAGCAGGATTCCGCCGACCACCGGCACGGCGAGCAGCAGCTTCAACGTGCCTTCGGCGACAAACTGCACGGCAATCAGCGGCCAGTTGGCCGCGGCGATGAAGGCGCCGCGCTTCAGGGAGGCTTTCAGGGCGGGCGGCTGCGGCATCGGCCCTGTGATTCTACCCTTTGCGGTATCCTAAATCCTTCAGTGCCCTCCCCTGTTTCGCTCCGGCTCGCCGACCGCAACGTGAGCTGGCGGCGGCTGCTCGCGGCCGGGTGCGTCGTCGCCGCGTTCGTTGCCGCGGTTGGCGGCGCTTTCGAGCTGTGGCGGTTTGGCCCCACCGCTGACTCGGCCGCGGCGCGCGTCGAGCGGCAGGTCCGCCGCGACTTCGACCAGATGACCGACGTCCTCTCCCGCGTGGCGGACGGCGTGGCGGCTGACCCCGACGCGGCACGCGGGCTGGCGGCCGGGGCGGATGGCGCCCGCATCCTGTTCGATGTGGTCGATCGCCGGATTGCCGCCTCGGGCGATGAGGCCGACGCGATCGCCGTCACCATCTACGACAGCGAATGCCCCGGCGCGCCTCCGCGGTGCGTCGCGAGGGCCTGGGCCGGCCGGCCCGCCGACATTGCCCCGGAACGGGTACGGGGGCCTGCGTCCTTCTTCGTGACCCAGTCGGCACTGGGCCTGCGCCTGGTCCATATCGTGCCGATCAACAGCACGGTGCTCGCAGGGACCGCCCGCGCCGCCGAACCGTCACGGCGGCTCGGTTCGGTGGCGGTCGAGCACGTGCTGTCGCCGGCGCCAATCGTCGCGGTCATGAACTTGACGGAGTTCGCCCTGCCGACACGGCTGGGCCCGGTCTCGCTGCGGATGCGATGGGAGGCGGCCGGCGATTCGCCGCGACCGAACGCCTTCCTGCTGCGGCCGCTTGGGGGCGAACCGCTCATCGAGGCCGCGGCATCCACTCCCGAGATCACGCAAGCCCGGGGGCGGTTGCGTCGCCGGGTCGGCGCCCTGGCGCTCGCCGTCCTGGGTCTCACCGTGTTGCTGCTGATCGGACCGGCACTGGACCGCCGCGCGGATGCGCGCGGCGGCTCCGACTACGTGCGGCTCACGGCGATCGCTCTCGCCCTGCTCGCCGCGGGAGGGGCCACGTTCTGGGGCGCACTCGCGCTGGACGCGCGTCACCAGCCCCGCGCCCCGGCGCTGCTGCTCCTCGCCGGCGTCGGCGCGGCGGCGGCGGTCGGTCTCCTTGCCGGGCCGGCCGTCAGGCTCCGGCTCGCCTGGCGCGCTCGCCGGCTCGATGCGGAGGGCTCGGGCCTCGCCTTCCTGGCCGCGCAGCTCGTCGCGGGGGTCGTCGTCGCCGCCGTGCTCGTGGCCTTCGAATGGCTGCTGCCGCGCGCCGCCGATCCCGCGACGGTAGACCTTCGCCACTTTTCGCTCCACCCGCTCGCCGTCAGCGGGGACGCCTCCAGGCTGGCGTTGCTCGTCGGCCTGGTGGCGTCCCATGTCGCGGCACTGTGGACGTGCACGCTGGTGCTGGTTGCGGCGATCGCACGATGGCGCGTGCCCGCGTCGGACACGGCACTGCGGGTGCGACTCGGGATCCTCTGGATCGGTCCGGCGGCCGTCGTCGCGGCGCTGGTGTATGCCCGCGGCTGGCCCCTGCCTCCGGTTGGCATCCTGGCTTCGGCGGTCTCCTGCGCGCTGGCCGCGCTGATCGCCGGACGGGTCATCGTCTGGTACCGCCACACCACCGTCGCCGCCCGCATCCTCACGCTCTTCGTCGCGTTCCTCGCTCCGGCGCTCCTGCTGTATCCGTCGGTGGACTACTTTGCGGCAGCGGCGATACGGTCGATTGTCGCGACGCAATACGCGGTTGAAGCCGAGCAGCACTCGCAGACGCTGCAGGACCGCCTCACCGATGCGCGCCGGGAGATCGACGCGCTCGCCGGCCTTCCCGTGCTCGTCATGACTGAAGGCGTCTCGACGCTGGACCCCGCAGCGAACCCGAGCGCCTACACGGTGTGGTCCGGGACCGCTCTCGCGCGCGCGCGACTGACTTCCGCGATTGAGCTGTACAACCGCGACGGCACTCTCGTCAGCCGCTTTGCGCTCAATCTGCCTGAGTACTCGGGCATCGCGCAGGGGCCGCAGACGCCGCAGGCGACCTCCAGCTGCGAATGGGACGTCTTCGGCGAGGGGCTGCCGTTCGGCTCGGAAGAACGGCAGATGCTCCACGCCGAAAAGAAGATCTGCGCGGCGCTGACGCCGGGCGGTCCGACGGAACCGATCGGGACGATCGTCGTGCACGTGCTGGTGTTCGACTACCGCACGCTGCCCTTCATCACTTCGCAGAATCCCTACTTCGAAGTGTTTCGTCCGCCAGACGGAGGTGCGCCCCGGGAGGGCGCCGCCGGCGGCGACGTGGACGTCGTGATTTACGGCTGGAGCCTCAGCCCCGTGTACATGTCAGGGCCGGCGGCGTGGCCGATCACCGACGAATTGTTCTCCCGGCTCTATGATCCCGCCCGGCGGTCCTTCTGGACGACGATCCGGCAGGGAGATAGCCGGTATCACGTGCACTTCTCGAACGACCGCGTGTTCATCTACGCGATCGGCTATCGCACGCTCACTCTCTTCGATCACTTCGTCCACCTGGCCGAGCTGACGACGCTCGCCGGCACCGCCTACGTGCTGGTGCTGTTTGCCACCGCCTTTTTCACCCGCCTGGCGCGCGCGCGGCCGCGACTCGGGCGTGCGCTCTGGCGCGAGATCCGCGCCAGTTTCTACCGCCGGCTGCTGCTCGCGTTCGTGCTCGCGTCGATCATTCCGGTGCTGGCGCTGGCGTTCTGGATTCGCACCTACTTCGCCAACCTGCTGACCGCCGACGTCGCGCGCGAGGCGGCGCGCACGGCCGCGGTCGCGCAGCGGGTGATCGAGCAGTCGAACGCGCTCCTCCAGCGCATCGAGGGACTCGACCCGGCGAGCGACGACGTGATGGTGTGGATCAGTCAGGTCATCGACCAGGACGTCAACATCTTCCGGGACGCCCAGCTCATCGCCACCAGCAAGCGTGATCTGTTCGCATCGGGCCTGCTGGCCACCCGTACGCCCGACAACGTCTATCGCGCGATCGCGCTGCAGCGGCTGCCGGGGTTCGTCGGAGAAGATCGCATCGGCAACGTGCCGTACACGATTGCCGCGGCGCCGGTCCAAGCCGGGGCCGGCAAAGTCATCCTGACGGTGCCGCTCGCCACACGCCAGCGAGACATCGAACACGAGATCGACGACCTCGATCGCGGAGTTCACCTGGCGGCGCTCTTCTTCGTCCTGGTCGGTGCCGCGATCGGACTCTCGATGGCGGAACGGATCGCCGATCCCGTCCGCCGCCTGACGCGCGCCACCCGCCGGATCGCCCGGGGGGATTTCGATGCGCAGATCGCCGTCAAGTCCGCGGACGAGCTGCGGCGGCTGGTGGACGCCTTCAACAGCATGGCCGCCGAGCTGAAATCGCAGCGCACCGAGCTCGAGCGCACGCACCGGCTCGAGGCGTGGGCCGAGATGGCGC
>JBDTSX010000378.1:0-5685 GCA_039930925.1 Acidobacteriota bacterium
GCGTCCCGCCGGGTTGTGACGGGGCGCGGTGGACGCCCTACCTGATGGGCGAGCGCACGCCGCACCTCGATCCCAACGTGCGCGCGGCGCTCCTCGGGGTCGCCGCCAGCCACACCCGCGGCCACGTCGTCCGCGCCGTCCTCGAAGGGGTGGCCTTCAGCCTGCGCGACTCGTTCACGATTTTCGCGGAGCTGGCGCTGCCGGTGGCACGGGTACGGCTCGGTGGTGGCGGAGCGCGCTCGCCGCTGTGGCGCCGCATCCAGGCCGAGGTGTACGGGCAGCCGGTCGAGACGGTCGCGACGGAGGAAGGGGGGGCCTACGGCGCGGCCCTGCTCGCCGGCGTCGGCGCACGGGTCTGGCAGTCGGTGGACGAGGCGTGCGACACGGTCGTGCAGGGGGCGGATGTCATCCGCCCGGAGCCGGAGGCCGTGCGGGTCATGACGGCGCGGTACGCGGAATACCAGCGGATCTATCCGGCGCTTCGCGCGATATACGGGCCGGGCTGACGGGCCGCGGCTCGGGGTCCGGGGCTCGGGATCCGGGCTCCGCCATCCCGGCAGCCGTCGAGATAGAACCGTCCGCGAACCCCGGACCCCGGATCCCGGATCCCGGATCCCGGATCCCGGATCCCGGATCCCGGATCCCGGATCCCGCCTATTGCGGCAATCCCCGCCTCCGTCCTACTATTCAGACCATCATGTCCATGCTTCCTTCCCCACGTTGGGCGCTCCAGTCGGCTGCCGGCATCGGCGCGGTTGCGTTGTTCAGCATTTTCGTCGGCATCGGCGCGCCGTCCGCGGATCAGGCGCCGGCGAAAGGCATCGCCTCGGCCGATCCCACCGCGTGTGCGCCCGGGTTCAGCGGGTCGCCGGCCGCAGGGTGCGTGGACGTCAACGAGTGCGCGGTCTCCAACGGCGGCTGCAACAGGTTTTCGGAGTGCACCAACACCCCGGGATCGCGGACCTGCAGTGCGTGCCCGGAGAAGTTCGCCGGCGACGGATACCTCGGCTGCTTTGACGCGAACGAATGCCCCAACGGCGACTGCACCGCGCGGCTGCCTCTCGGGTTCGAAACCGCGCTGCCGCCGGTGATCACGACGTCAGGGGACATGACGGTCGCGGCCGCATCGGCGAAAGGCGCGGTCGCGAAGTTCACGGCGTCGGCCAAGGAAAAAATCGACGGCGACCGGACCGTGACCTGCCAGCCGGCTTCGGGGTCCACGTTCCCGGTCGGGAAAACGACGGTCGGCTGCTGGGCCGTCAGCTCGCTCGGCAAGTTGAAGCAGACCACGCTGGCGGTGACGGTCACGAAAAAATAGTTCCCCTGGCCGCCGCGTTCGCCCGCCTCGCCGTCGAGCCGCCACCGAGTCGAGCCATCTGCAACCCGAGAGGAACGATCGTATGACCGCCTCCATGCTTGCCGGTCCCCTACTGGCTCTCCTGCTTTCGACGACCATGTTCCCGGTCCCCCAAACCGCCGCCGGGCCGTCTGGCCATTGGAAGGGCACGCTTCAGGTGCCGGGGCAGGCGCTCGAGATCGAGATCGATCTGGCCCGGAAGGGGGACACGTGGGAGGGGGCGATCGCGATTCCCGCGCAGAGCCTGAAAGGATTTCCGCTGTCGGCAATCGCGGTCCAGGGCGATCGGGTGAGCTTCGCGATGAGCGGCGTGCCCGGGGCGCCGCAATTCAGCGGCGCCCTCTCCAAGGATGCCAAGTCCCTGGCCGGCGACTTCACCCAGGGAGGTGCGACGATTCCGTTCACGGTGGCACGGACCGGCGACGCCAAATTGGAGACGCTGCCGAAGAGCACGCCGATTCCCAGGGAGCTCGAAGGCGCCTGGGAGGGAGCCATCGACGTGAATGGCCAGACGTTGCATCTCGCGTTGAAGCTCGCCAACAGCCCGCAGGGGCCCGCGACGGGAACACTGGTGAGCATCGATCAGGGCGGTGCCGAGATTCCGATTCCGTCGATCGTGCTCGCCGGCACGCACCTCAAGCTGATTGTCCGGGCCGTCGCCGGGACCTGGGACGGAGAGGTCGGCGATCGACAGCTGACGGGCACGTGGGTGCAGGGCCCGCTGAACGTGCCGCTCGTCTTCAAACGGCCTGCGCCGGCCCGCTAGGACGGGCATCGGTCCTTTCCTTTCGTCCGACAGGAAGTCGCGTGAGACCGGCCCCCCAGATTCCCGAAGCGATCGAAGAGCATCGCGACACGCACTGGTGGCGCGAAGCGACGCGGCCGGTCGAAACGGCGCACCACGCGGAGCGGTTCATCGAGCAGGCCGGCTTCACCGCCTGCCTGACTGATTCGCGGCGGCCCGGCCCCTCCCTCTACGTCGCGGTCTGCGGACGCCGCGACGCCGTCATGCCCCGCAACGTGCAGAAGGATCCCGAGGCGTCGCTCACCTGGGTGCTGAAGGACGAGATCGTCGCGCGCAGCAAGGTCTATTACGCCAAGCTGGCGCGCGGCAAGACGATGTTTCTGGCGCCGCGGATGATTCCCTACTTCCACGCGGTGTGGGGCATGCGCCGTGTCGAAGAGAAGCGGCGGCTGAGCGCGGGAGCGCAAGCGATCCTGCGGGTGCTCCGCCGGGAATGGGAGATGAGCAGCTCGGAGCTGCGCGGGGCCTCCCGCATCGAGAACCGCAGCGCGTTCAACAAGGCGCTCGACGAGCTCCAGGCGGCGATGCTCGTGATGCCGAGCGCGGTGTTCTACCAGCCGAAGTTCACGTACGTCTGGACGATTGCGGTTGGACGATTTCCGGAAGCGCTGACCCGGCGGATCAGCCGGCCGACCGGCGTCCGCGAGATCGCGCGGTGCTTTCTCGCCGGCGCGGGAATGACGATCCGCGGCGAGCTGGCCAGAGTCACCGGCCTGTCGAGAGCGGAAGCGGGGCTTGGGAACCGTGCCCTCGTCGCGGAGCGATACGCGAGGATGTCGTCGACGGGCGTGTATCACCTGACCGCGACAGAGTCACGAGGGAGCGCCGCGGACGATCGGGAAGAGTTCGCCTGCGACGCGGACGCCGAGTCAGGTCAGGACTCTTAGCGGAAGTGACGCGCTTCCTCCGAGACCCACCCAACGCCGAGGTAAGTCCTGCGCAGCGGGGCGTAAGATGGATCAATGTCTGCAGCCCGCGGAACCCCATCAATACTGAGCGCACGCGTCCTTGCTCTTGTCGTTCTCATCGCCTTCGGCCTCAGGTTGAGCGCCGGACAGGCTCCGCCGCAGCGGCCGTCGTTCCGCACCGGCGTGGATCTCGTGCAAGTGGACGTCTCGGTGCTGGATCCCCAGCGCCAACCGGTCCCCGGCCTCACGGCCGCGGACTTCACGGTCCGCGAAGACGGCAAGGAGCGGCCGGTGGTCGCGTTCAGCGCGGTCGACCTGCCTGCCCGTCCGGCTCCGCCAACCGCCGCCTGGATGCGCGAGATCGCTCCCGACGTCATCACCAATGCGGTGCCGCGCGAGGGGCGTCTGGTGGTCATCCTGTTCGACCGCACGATTCGCAATGGCACCATGCCGGCCGCGAGGCGCATCGCCGACATGGCGGTCGAGCAGCTTGGCCCCGCGGATCTCGCGGCGGTCATCTACACCGCGCGCGGCGTGCCGCAGAATTTCACCGCCGATCGGCGCCTGCTGCGCTCGGCGATCGCGCGCCCGTTTCTGGGGCTCGCCGACGGAGATGCCGGGAACCCCGGACAGTGCCGCTGCGGCGTGTGTACGCTCGAATCAATCACCAGGGTCGCGGATGCGCTCCGCGACGTGCCGCAGCGCCGCAAGATGCTGCTCTTCATCGGCACCAACATCCCGGTACAGGACCGGGGGGACTGCTCCGGCATTCTGAAAGACGCGCGCGAGAAGCTGTTCCGGGCGGCCGACGTCGCGAACCTCACCATCCACGCGTTCGATTCCAACGCCCTGGAGTCGCTCGCCCCAACGGCTGAAGTGCGAGGCCCTGCTCGCAGTCCGGATATCGGCGGCAACCTGCAGCGCCAGGGCAATCTCAGCGCCTACCCGGATCACACCGGGGGCCGCACCGTCCTGAACACGAATGCGCCGGAGCGGCTCGTCTCGGAGATCTTCTCGGAGAGCCGTTCGTACTACGTGCTCGGCTTCGAGCCGGCGAACCCGAAGAACGACGGCCATTTTCACGACATCAAGGTGACGGTCAACCGCCAGGGAGTCGCGGTGCATCCGCGGCGCGGCTACTATGCCCCGTCCGACCCGGCTCGCAACGCGCCGGCCGCGCGCGGCGGGCCGTCGCCGTCACTAGTCGCGGTGCAGGCGGGCCTCTGGCCCCGCACGGCGCTGCCGCTGAGCGTGACCGCGGCGGCGTTCGAGAACCCGGGCACGAGCGACGCGACCGTGGCGGTCGTTCTCTATGCCCACGAGTCCTTGACCGACGACGGGCGTGGGGCGGCTCCGCCTGCCGGCGCGATCGGCGCCCAGCAGATCAACGTGCTCGCCGGCGCGTACGATCAGAGCGGCAAATCGATCGACTTCCACGTGCAGAAGCTCGAGGTCACGCCGCAGCGCGGCGCGAGCGCAATCGACTACGAGGTCGTCTCCCGCCTGACGCTGAAGCCGGGACGTCACGAGATCCGGGTCTCCGCCGAGAACGTGACTCGCGGAACCAGCGGCAGCGTCTACACCTATGTCGACGTTCCTGATTTCTCGAAGGGGGCGCTCTCGCTCTCCGGTGTCGTGCTCGGCCGCTCGGGCGGATCCGCGACTGCGTCCCCGGTACTCGGCACGCTGCTGCCGCTCGCCCCGATCGCCCGCCGCGAGTTCGCTCCGGCGGATCACGTGACCGCCTTCGTCCGCGCCTATCAGGGCACTCGCGCGGCCGCGTCCGGCACGCTGACGACGCGGATTCTGGACGATCACAATCGCGCCGTCTTCGAACAGGCGGTGCCGGCATTCGATGGCCGCGGGACGGGTCCCGCCTCACAGGACCATCAGATCGAGATCCCGCTCGCGCAGCTGACCCCGGGGGAATACCTGCTGACGATGTCGGTCGGCGGCCAGAAACCGGCGGCCACGCGCGAGGTGCGCTTCACGGTCAGGTGAGCGGCCCCGACGAGTGCTCCAAAATTGATGCCTTGTGGCTTCCGCCTTCAGGCGGAAGATCAGTCATCAAAATGCATGCAACCGGAGACTGAGCGTCCTCGACTCATCAGGCCGAGGGTCACGCGCGTGGCGCGACCTCGCAAATCCTCGAGTACTTCTGGTCCCGGAGGGATCGTCGATCACGACTCCCGAAATCATGGCGTTCGCCCGCGTCAGGACCACTTCCACGTCGCCGGTCGAAAGTAGCGCGTCGGTGGCGTCAACGCCGCCGAGCGTCACCTCCTTCAGTTCCCAGTCGTTCCACCAGCCGCTCAGGGCGATCCTGGCGGGATGCGTGATGTCTTCGATGGTGAAGGTCCAATCGGTCTGCACCTGGGACGCGGCGAAGAAGCCTGGCTGCTCGGTCCCGGCAGATACCCCAAAGTCTTCACCCTTCATGTCGGGGGGCGGCAGTCCGGTGTCGAAGCTCACACGTCCACGCAGCGTGCCGGGGGCCGCGGTCCGCACCACGAGATCGGCGACGCTCTCGTCGGCGATCGTCACCGCGACGGAGCCGTACTCATCGCCCGGCGCGTGAGGCTCCTCGATCGGCTTCTCGACGAGATAGCGGCCCG
>JBDTSX010000379.1:0-5676 GCA_039930925.1 Acidobacteriota bacterium
CCAGGACTTCTGGCACATGGATGCGCGGCACGATCTCGTCGTGCCGGTGCGCATCGACCGCGCCAAGGTCCACCTCGCGGGCTACAACTTCCAAGGCATCGGCCGGCTGCGTCCCGGCGTCACTCTGGACGCG
This sequence comes from Acidobacteriota bacterium, assembly GCA_039930925.1. Taxonomy (GTDB): domain Bacteria; phylum Acidobacteriota; class Vicinamibacteria; order Vicinamibacterales; family 2-12-FULL-66-21; genus JALZOC01. The sequence goes on from JBDTSX010000379.1 coordinate 134, forward strand.
CTGAATGCCGACGTCGCCAGGATGATCCGCGTCGCCTTCGGCAAGTTCCCGCCGCCACAGGGCATGAGTCTGAAGATGCTGGAAGACGCGCGGCTCGGCCCCAACGCGCGTCCGCTGATCGACGATCTGGTCGGCGACTTCGGGAAGACCCTCTGGGTCCTCATGGCGACGATTGGCATCGTCCTGCTGATCGCCTGTGCCAACGTCGCCAATCTGATGCTCGTCCGGACGGAGGGGCGGGCGCAGGAGCTTGCCGTTAGAGCCGCCATCGGCGCCGGGCGCGGCCGCCTGGCCCGCGAGATGCTGGTCGAGAGCCTGCTGCTCGCCGTCGTCGGTGGGGTCGCCGGCCTGGCTGTGGCCGCCGGCGCGATCAAGCTGGTGCTGAGTCTGTCGCCGGCCCGGCTGCCGCGCTTCGATCTGATCGCGATCGATGGCACCTCGGTGCTCTTCACGCTGGTCCTCTCCGTCATTGCCGGCCTCGCCTTCGGGGTGATTCAGGTACTCAAGCGTGGTCGCATCCGCCTGGCCGAAGCGCTGCGGTCGGGCGGCCGCAACGCGAGCACAGGCCGCGACCGCAACATCATCCGCAACATGCTGACCATCATCCAGGTGGCGCTGGCGCTCGTGCTTCTCATCGGCTCGGGCCTGATGATCCGCACGTTCCAGTCAATGCGCCGGGTCCAGCCGGGGTTCAGCCATCCCGGCACGCTGCAGACGCTGCGTATCGCCATTCCTGACGACGCCGCTCCCGGCGACGCCAAGCTGCTGATCCTGCAGCAGACCCTGATCGATCGTCTGGCCGCCCTCCCCGGCACGTCCGGGGTCGGCATGATCAACGGGCTGCCGATGACCGGTTTCATGTCGCAGGACCCGATCTTCGCCAGTGACCACGCCCACGCCGCCAGCGCCATCCCGCCGCTGCGCCGCTTCATCCGGACGGCCCCTGGCACGTTCCGAGTGATGGGCACACCGCTCGCCGCGGGGCGCGAGTTCGACTGGACCGACCTTCACCAGAGCCGCGATGTGGTCCTGATCAGCGAGAACTTCGCGCGTGAGTACTGGGGGTCGGCGGCGGCGGCGACCGGCAAGCGCATCCGCGAGAACCCGGACCACGACTGGAGCGACGTCATCGGCGTGGTCACGGATATCCGCCACGACGGCGCGGAGCGGCCGGCTCCCTCGACGGTCTACTGGCCGCAGCGGGGCAACCGGTCGATGACGTTCATGCTCCGCGGGCCGCGCGCCGGCACCGACAGTTATGCGACGGAGATCCGCCGCGCCGTGGCCGCGGTCAGCGGGAGCCTGCCGGTCACCGGTATGCAAACCATGCAGGAGGTCTACGACAGGTCGATGGCGCGGACCGCTTTCACGTTGACGCTGCTCGCGCTGAGCGGCGGCATGGCGTTGCTGCTCGCCGCCATCGGCATCTACGCAGTGATCGCCTACACCGTGGCGCAGCGCACGCGCGAGATGGGCATCCGGCTGGCGCTCGGCGCCCGAGAGGACAGCCTCAAGCTGATGTTCGTCCGCAGCGGGCTAGTCATGGGTGGGATCGGCGCCGCGGCTGGCCTGGTGGCCGCCGCTGCGCTGTCGCACCTGATGTCGGCGCTGCTCTTCGAGGTCAAGCCGATCGATCCGCTGACTTATGCCGTCGTGATGGTCGGCCTGCTCGCTGCCGTCTCGTTGGCGAGCTACCTCCCGGCCCGGCGAATTACGCGGATCCACCCCACCGAGGCGCTCCGTTCCGAGTAGACCAGCTACCATCGGCGTCGAGCTGAATGAGACCTCGCCAAGGCCGAAGATGCGAAGTCCCAGCCAACTCTTCAGTCGGTCCAATCTTGAAGGTCTGGTCCACCAATCTTATCAATAGGTCGCCTCGATAATCGCACCGGCAGGAGCAAAGAGGACCTCGAAGAGCTTCTGCACCAGCGGTTCGGGCTGGTCTGGGATCAACTCCATGGTGTTGGGCCCATGCGCACTCGCCCAGCCCGCGAGGAGCCGTAGCGGAACCATCAACGTCGACACATCGGAGAATCCGGCCAGCCACTTGGGTGGGGTGCACCGCAGCCGCTCCCAATCGAGCATCCGCAGGATCTCGACGGCGAGCTCGCCGCCCCAGGGGGCAACACGGCGTCGACGTCGTCGCGGAGCAACGCGCCCATCAACGCCCGGGCGCGCTCCTCCACCCGAGCGCTCGCGTTCTTGTATTCCCGAGATACGGCCAGGGCACCGTGCTGGCGAGATAGCGGACCACCTCCCACTGGGGAAAGATCGCTTGAACCGCCTGGGCGTCGTCGCGCTGAATAGGGGCCAGGTGCAGCCGCGCCGTCTCGAGCAGCGTGAGCATGGGCGGAACTATCCGAGAATGGCTGCAACAAATCAAGCGCGCTCTGGCACTCGGGAAGGACCGCTCTTGCAGATGCAGACACCCGATCACACCGCGAACTCCGCGGTGACCGGATAGTGGTCGGATGCGACGTGCGCTTCTTGGGGTTCGTCAACACGAACACAGCTCGTGAGCCGAGAGGCCAACGCGGCGTTCGCGAAGATGTAGTCGATGCGCGCGTTTGGGTGTGATGTCGGCACGGTGTACCCGGCCTCGTCCGGTGTGCAGGTCCGGAAGCAGTAAATGAAACCTGCCTTCACCATCTGGCGAATCGCGGAACGAGGCAGATGGTTGCCCTGGGCCAGCGCCATCGTTCTCAGGTACCACGGCCAGCCTGCCATCTGGACGGGGTCGCCCGGCGCGAGCGCGTTCAGGTCTCCCGCAATCAAGGCGTAGGACCCGACGTCACCGACGGTACAGCTCAACGCGAGGCGCAGCTCCCAGGCTCGCCAACACTCCGACAGGACGTTGGGGAAGGGGGCGGCAGTGCAGACCAATCACGCGCACCTGGGTCGTGGACGTCGGGGTGGCACGGACCACCACCTCCACGACGTGTCGCAGTCTCCGTACGCCGTGGACTGCGGCGCGGACAATCGCGCCTCTGCTCAGAACGGCCACCTGCCATCGCGTCGCGCTCGGCGCGATGAAGTGATGCAGGTGAAGGGAACGGGCCAGATCCTCAACGGTTGCGCGACTCATCACCTCTTGGAGCACGACGACGTCGGCTCCGGTGGATCTCAAGACGCCCTCGATCGCCCGCTCGCGGCCAGCCGCGCCGTTACCAGCGAGTTTGTTCTGGGAATCATCTCGAACAGCTGTACGCCGCGGGTGTAGTGGGGTAACGTCGCACAAAATCCCCCACACTCACGCAACGCGAGATCGATCTCGGTCTGTAAGTCGTTGATTTAAGTGGCTCCTCGGGCTGGACTCGGTCCCGCTCGCTGCGCGCGAAGCGGGCCACGGCGTGACGTGCAGGACAGGCCGGGAGCCACGAATGAAGGCCAAGCCGAAAATGAAGTGGCTCCTCAGGTAGGATTCGGACCTACAACCCTCCGGTAACAGGCGGAAACGGAAACGTTAGCCGTGCCTTGCCGCAGCTTGCGTGAGCTTGCCGGATCGAGCGCTTCCAGCAATGAGAATCGGGTCATTTGGGCTTTCGCCTTGTGTCGCGCTTTGCCGGTCTTTGCCGTCGGTTGTTGCATCCAAAGGGCAAGAAAAGGGCAACGCTGGAGACGCCACGTTGACGTCGCTACGACGCTCCGACAAGGCCCAGGAACAGCTCAAGTCCTTGGTCGATGCTCGCGAGTTCGCTCGACGACGCTGGCCCAAAGATGCGACGGATGCGGCGCTTGTCAATCGATCGGAGATGATCAATCAAGGCGTAGGACGCCTTTGTGAGGCCGCTCGACCCTGGCGACAGGACAGGGTACAGCGCACCCACGCCCGCCGTACCGGTCAACGGGACGACCGCGATAAGAGGGAAACGCTGGTCCGCATTCACGGTTGGATCGCTCACGACGATGCACGGCCGCACGCCGCGCTGCTCGTGACCCACCGTCGGATCGAGCTCGACGACCACGATGGTGCCTCGGTCGATCGTCAGACAGACTCCTTTATCCAACCCTGCCCGTCGACCCATCGCACCGCGATGCCTGTCGTCAGATCGACGAGAGCCTCGTCAATCGGCAGGTCGGTCGTCCAGTCTCCAAGGCTGGTCTCTGTCAGTTCCGCGGTTTCGGGATGCGGATTGCTGACCGAGTTCAGGAGCGCTTCGCGACGGCGCCTAGCCAACTCGTGCTCGACGGCTTCGGCGATGAACCGGCTTCGGTTTCGTTCGAGGCGGTCGATTCCCTCCACGAGCTCGCCGGCCAGCGTGACGGTGATGCGTTCTGAGGCGGCCATTCCGACAGTATGACTCAACATATGATCATACTCAATGGCTGGTCCGACGATTTATAGCGCGTCGAGCCACGCTGGGCTAGGAGGTGGCGACGTGAGAATGTCCAGAGCTCACACCAGCCGATCCAAAGCCACCTCACGTCAGGAATTGCTCAGGAATTTGGCAATTCGCCAAGGACAGGTCATTTGTCGGCTGTGAACGCGTCCGCGTTTCTCTCGTGCGACGGTCAGGACAATGGGGACGACTCGCAGCCCGACTGAGCCCGCTCTACTGCCCGATGCTGGCCGAGGGCCTCACGATGCGAGCCAGGGTCGAACATCGTCCAGTCCGGCCCATACGCCCGCAAGACATTACGAATCAATAACTTCCAAGGAGTAATCGAAAGGCACAAGCTCAGAAGCCCAGGCCGAGCAGCGTGTGACCCCTAGTTCGCTGCGCGCTGCTCCGAAGGAGTTCATTTCGGACGGGCGGCCGAGCCGGCAGTTGAAATTGACATCCTCCGGCCGCGATAGTACGGCGTGACCGCGGGTACGCCTCCGGCTGAAGAGGAACGGTTCGCTCACGAGCTCTTTGAAGCGCGCTACTCCGCGCGCAGGGCGGTGGCCCGATCGACGCGCGCGGCACTTCGTGCGGGTAGATAGGCGGCTATGGCAGACACGACACCGAGTAAGAGCGTCACGCAAACGTTAACGGGTCGTCCGGCCCGACGCCGAACAACATCGACTCGACCGACCGTCGCAGGATCCAGGCGGCGAGCACGCCGACTGCGAGTCCCGCCAGCGCAATCCACGGGCCTTCCCTAGCAACGAGTATAACGACGTCGCGGGTCTGCGCACCGAGCGCGACTCGGACCCCGATTTCGCGCGTGCGCTGGGTCACGGCGAAAAGCCACCAGCGTCGCGATGCTGACCACAGCGAACGTCAACGCGATCGCGGCGAACGCCGAAACGACGATGCTGCTGAACCGCCATGGCGCGAATGCCCGGCCAACGACCTCCTCCATCGTCGAGATTCCGTCGATCCTCGCCTCGGGATCCAGGGCAGCGACCGCGCTCCGTAATGCCGGTACGGCCGAAAGCGGATCGCCCGACAGGCGCACCATGAAGTGCTGCACCTGATTAGGCGCCTGGCGGTATGGCAGGTACAGGTCGAATCGCGGCGTTTCGACTTCGCGATAGGTACGCGAGACCGACACCCAGAGCGCCTGCGCCAGCGACAGCACGATGGCTTCGTAGAAAAGCTGCCGAACGATCTGCA
>JBDTSX010000380.1:0-5663 GCA_039930925.1 Acidobacteriota bacterium
AGTCCTACAAGCTCTGGGTGTTCGTGTTTTCCGCCGTGCTGGCGGGAATCGCCGGGGCGCTGTATGTCCCGCAGGTGGGGATCATCAACCCGAGTGAGTTCGCCCCGATCAACTCGATTGAAGTGGTCATCTGGGTGGCGGTGGGCGGGCGCTCCACACTGTATGGCGCTGCGGTTGGCGCGGTGCTGGTCAACTACGCCAAGACGTTCTTCACTGGGGCCCTCCCGGACGTGTGGCTGTATGCGCTCGGCGCGCTGTTCGTGCTGGTGACGCTGTTTCTGCCGCGCGGCCTGATGGGGCTGATGCCGTCTTCCACCAGGGCGAAATGAACGGACCGTCCCTCAGCGCGCACACCAGCAGGGTGCGCTCCGGCTTTGCCTCGAGGATGCCGGCGCTTCTCAGCCGGCGTCCGACGGCCGTCGTCGAGGACCTCGACGGCGGCTTCATCCTGTATCTCGAGAAGCTGACCGTCAGCTTCGACGGATTCAAGGCGCTCGACGCGCTCACGCTGCGCGACGAGGTCGGCGAGCTGCGCTGCGTGATCGGGCCCAATGGCGCCGGCAAGACGACCATGATGGACGTGATCACCGGAAAGACGCGTCCGGATCACGGGTCGGCGTGGTTCGGGCGAACCGTCGATCTGCTCCGCCTGACCGAGCCGGAAATCGCGCAGGCGGGGATCGGCCGCAAGTTCCAGAAACCCACCGTGTTCGAGCTGCTGACCGTGTTCGAGAATCTCGAGCTCGCGCTGGCCGGCGACAAGTCGTTCTGGACGGCCCTGGTCGCGCGCCTGCGCCCCGACCAGCGCGAGCGGATCGACGAGGTCCTCCAGACGATCGGACTGTGCGCGCAGCGCGCGGCGCTCGCCGGCACGCTGGCCCACGGCCAGAAGCAGTGGCTGGAGATCGGGATGCTGCTGATGCAGCAGCCGGAGCTGCTGCTCATCGACGAGCCGGTCGCGGGCATGACGCCGCAGGAGACGGAACATACCGCGGAGCTCCTGCTCTCTCTTGCCGGCGAACACTCCGTGATCGTGGTCGAGCACGACATGGACTTCGTCAGGTCGATTGCGCGCCGGGTCACGGTCCTGCACGAGGGGCGGGTGCTGGCGGAAGGGGACATGGATCAGGTGCAGAACGATCAGCGCGTCATCGACGTGTATCTGGGGGAATGAGCGTGCTTGCGGTCAGCGCGCTCAACCAGTCGTACGGCGGCAGCCACACCCTCTGGGACGTGGATCTCGCCGTGCCCGCAGGCTCGCGCACCTGCCTGATGGGGCGTAACGGGATGGGGAAGACGACGCTGCTGAAGTGCATCATGGGGCTCCTGCCGGCCTCCGGACAGATCTCCTTCGGCGGCGTCGATCTCCGCCCGCTTCCGGCCGAAGGCCGGGCGCCACTCGGCATCGGATACGTTCCGCAGGGGCGCGAGATTTTTCCTCAATTGACGGTCGAAGAGAACCTGCGCGTCGGCCTCGGGATCCGGAAGAACGGCTCACGGGTGATCCCGCCGCTGATCTTCGAGCTGTTTCCGGTGCTGAAGCGGATGATGTCGCGGCGCGGGGGCGATCTGTCCGGCGGGCAGCAACAGCAGCTGGCGATCGGCCGCGCCCTCGTGCTCGAGCCCAAGCTGCTGATCCTGGACGAACCGACCGAGGGCATCCAGCCGAATATCGTCCACGAAATCGGCGACATCATCCTCAGGCTCAACCGCGACGCCGGCGTCACCGTCCTCCTGGTCGAGCAGAAGCTCCCGTTCGCGCGCCGCGTCGCGAGTGAGTTCCGCATCCTCGAAAAAGGCCGCTGCGTCGCCGGCGGCTCGATTGGTGAGCTGACCGACGATGTCGTCCGCGCGCACCTGGCGGTGTGACGCCGGGCCGCCGTCCTTCTCCGCCTCAAGGCGGAAGCCACGGGCACGAATGAAGTGGAATCCACGGGCACGACTGAAGTGCTCGAAATGAAATACTTGTAGCTTCCGCCTTCAGGCGGAAGATCCCCCCGCGTCCGCCTGCCGCCTGTCTTGTGCCCCAGCCGGCGCCTTCTGCGTTATGCTGCGAGGCGCGCGCGACCTGCCGAGCGCGGCAGGCCGGGCGAGCCCGTCTTCGGCGGTAACCACTGGCAGCGAGCGTGAGTATGAAGACAGCACACCTGACTATTGCGATCCTGATCGGCCTGACAAGTGGCGCACATCCGGCAATGGCCCAGGGAGGCGCAACGCCACCAGCCCAGGCTCCCGCGCAGACGCCGGCAGCCCCGGCACCGGGCGCGACGCCCGTTGCTGCGCCCACCGCCCGTCCGACGCCGCCGACCCGCGACCCGAGTACTCCCGGATATGTGACCGCGAAGGAGTTGCCTGACGGCACGGTACCGCCGGCCGATGTGGACGGCAACTTCATCATCGGGCCGACGCATACGCCCGCGCCGGACATGGTGGTGCAGGAGGGGGTGCCGCAGGGCACGGTCTACAACTTCACGATGAGCTCGGCGGACAGCAAGATCTATCCGGGCATCGCGCGCGATCAGGGTACGTTCGGCAGCGTGGATCCACACGACCCGGCCAAGCTGGTCGTGACGACGAGCCATCCAGCCGCGTACACGCGCCGGGTTGCGGTCTACGTCCCCAAGCAGTACGTTCCCGGCGCCGCTGCGCCTTTCATCGTTGGCGCGGACGGTCCCGATCAGTTGTTGTTCACCGCGCTCGACAACCTGATCGCACAGAAGCGGGTGCCGGCGATGATTGCCATCTCGCTCGGCAACGGCAGCGGTGACGCGCAGGGCAGCCAGCGCGGGCTGGAATACGACACGATGTCGGGACGGTACGCGGAGTTCGTCGAAACCGAAGTGCTGCCGCTGGTCGAGAAGCAGTTCAACGTGAAACTGACCAAAGACCCCGAGGGACGGGCCACGATGGGCGGCAGTTCCGGCGGGTCGGCGGCGCTGATCATGGCCTGGTATCACCCGGAGCTCTATCACCGCGTGCTGAGTTATTCGCTGACCGCGGTCAACCAGCAGTGGCCGCCGAACGCCGAGACCCCGCACGGGGCATGGGAATTTCACGAGCGGCTGATTCCGAACAGCCCGGTGAAGCCGATTCGCATCTGGCTGGAAGTGGGCGACCGCGACCTGTTCAACCCGAACGTGATGCGCGACAACATGCACGACTGGGTGGTCGCCAACGAGAACATGGCGAAGGTGCTGGCGGCCAAGGGCTATCACTACCAGTTCGTCTTCGCCCGCAACGCCGGGCATACCGACCGTACCGTCAAGCAGCAGACGCTGCCGGAAGCGCTGGAGTGGCTTTGGAAGGGCTATCCGGTGGACGGAGCGAAGACCGCCCGGTAGCCGGCCGGCTGGAGTGCACCGTGACGTTCGATCTGACCCGCGGCATGGCGATCCTCGAGCGAACGCCCCGAGTCCTCGAGGCAATGCTCGCCGGTCTGCCGGAGGCCTGGACCACGGGCCACGAAGGCCCGGACTCATGGAGCCCATTCGACAACGTGGGCCATCTCATCGACGGCGAGTTGACGGACTGGATGCCGCGGCTCCGAATCATCCTCGCCCAGGATCCCGATCGCGCGTTCGAGCCGTTCGACCGCTCTCGCCATATCAGCCGCAACCAGGGGCGCGCGCTCGGCGATCTGCTCACGGAGTTCCGGGAACTGCGCGAGCAGAACCTCGCCGAGCTGCGCGCGCTGGAGATCGTGCCGGCCGCGTTCCACCTGACCGGAAAGCACCCCGCGTTCGGGAGCGTCACGCTCGAACAGCTGCTCGCCACCTGGGTCACGCACGATCTCGGACACATCGCCCAGATCGCCCGCGTGATGGCGAAGCAGTACCGTGACGCGGTCGGACCCTGGGAGGCGTACTTGCCGGTCCTCCATCGGTGACCGCGTCACGTGCATCGGCCGGTTGCCGGATCGGTCAGGCCTTCGCGGCGGCTAGCGCCTGATCGACGTCCTCGAGGATGTCCTCGATCGCCTCGATGCCCACGCACAGGCGAATCATGTCCGGCGTCACGCCCGCGGCGGTCAGCTCGGAATCGGTCAGCTGACGGTGCGTCGTTGACGCGGGATGCGCCACGAGCGACTTCGCGTCGCCGATGTTGACGAGCCGCTTGAACAGCTTCAGCGCATCGTAGAACTTCACCCCGGCCTCGAAGCCCCCTTTGATGCCGAACGTCAACAGGGCCGATGGCCGTCCCTTGGTGTACTTCTGCGCCAGCTGATAGTACGGCGAGGATTTCAGCCCCGCATACTTCACCCACGCGACCGACCGATGCTGCTCCAGGTGGTTCGCGACCGCCATCGCGTTCGCCACGTGCCGCTCCATCCGCAGCGCCAGCGTCTCGATCCCCTGCAGGAACAGGAACGCACTGAACGCACTCATTGACGAACCGGTGTTGCGGAGCGGCACGGTCCTGGCGCGGCCGATGTAGGCCGCCGGACCGAGCGCCTCCGTATAGACGACGCCGTGATACGCCGGCTCGGGCGTGTTCAGCATCGGGAAGCGCGCCTGGTGCTCCGCCCAGGGGAACTTGCCGGAGTCGACGATGATGCCGCCGATCGAATTGCCATGGCCGCCCATGTATTTCGTCAGCGAGTGCACGATGATGTCGGCGCCGAATTCGATCGGCTTCATCAGCACCGGCGTGGGCACGGTGTTGTCGACGATCACCGGCACGCCGTGCCTGTGCGCCATCGCCGCGATCGCTTCCAGATCGGGAATGTTGCCGGCCGGATTCCCGATGGTTTCGCAGAAGACCGCGACCGTCTTGTCGTCGATCAGCGCTTCGAGCGCCGCCGCGCTGTCATCCTTGGCGAAGCGGACGTCGATGCCCTGGCTGGGGAGCTGGTGCGCGAACAGTGTATAGGTCCCGCCATAGAGGAGCGGCACCGAGACGACGTTGTTGCCGGCGCGGGCAATCGTCAGCACCGAGTAGTTCACCGCCGCGCTGCCGGAGGCGAGTGCCAGCCCGGCAAGGCCCCCCTCCAGCGCCGCGACGCGCTGTTCGAGCACGTCGTTGGTCGGGTTCATGATCCGGCTGTAGATGTTGCCGGGCACCGCGAGGTTGAAGAGATCGGCGCCGTGCTGCGCGTTCTCGAACTCATACGCGACGGTCTGGTAGATCGGCACCGCCACGGCCTTGGTGGTCGGGTCGGTGGTGTAGCCCGCGTGAATAGCCAGCGTTTCATCTTTCATTGGTCAGTTCGCTCCGTTCTGAAGATCCGAGTTCGCAGGGTGTTCCGGCGTCAGGCCTTCCAGTGGCTTGCGCGGATCGATTCCATCCCGAAAAGGAAGGCGGCGGTCCCGGTGCGTCAGTTGCACCACGAGGCCGAGCCAGTTGTCGAAGACCGTCATCGCGGCCTCGGCCCAGGTATTGACGAGGAAGGGGGCCACCTCCGCTTCCGGGAATTCCGGGAGCGTCGCGCCGGCCGCATGGGCGGTGTGCGCGGCCTCGAGATACGGGGTGATCACCGCCGCGGCGGGCTCCGAAATGTAGTGCTCCGGAAATGGCGGCAGGTCGCGCTCTCCCTTGAAGTAGCGCAGGACCTCCCGCTTGTACTCCTTGAGGAGACTGTTCGCGTCGTATTCCGGGTGTCCTTGAAAATAGACCCGGCGGAACTGGTCATCGCTCACCGCGGCGTGCTCGCCGGCCTCGGCGCT
>JBDTSX010000381.1:0-5663 GCA_039930925.1 Acidobacteriota bacterium
CGATCGTGGCCGCCCTCGCCGCCCTCGCCTCGGCCCCGTGTTTGGCGGCCCAGCAGCCCGCGGCCCAGCCGCCGGCCCAGCAGGCGCCGCCCGAACCCGCCAAGGACACGACCTACGAAGAAACCGTGGTGGTCAGCGGATCGCGGACGGAGCAGAAGATCGAGAACGCGCCGGCGACCATCACCGTGATCGATGCCGCCACCATCGAGCGCGCGACCTCGCAGAATTTTGCTGAAATCCTGCGCACCGTTCCGGGCCTGAACATCACCCAGGTCTCGGCGCGCGACATCAACGTGACCAGCCGCGCCCCGACCGGGACGCTGGCGACCGGCACCCTCGCGCTGCTCGACGGCCGCAGCCTCTATCAGGATTTTTTCGGCTTCGTGATGTGGGACTTCCTGCCGGTCGATCTCAGTGAGATCAAGCAGGTCGAGGTGATTCGCGGTCCGGCGTCGGCGGTCTGGGGAGCCAACGCGGTCTACGGCGTGGTCAACGTGATCACCAAGACTCCGCGCGAAATGCAGGGTACGACCGCGACCTTCGGTCTCGGAACCTTCGGACGTACGAACGGCGCGGACTCCGGGTCGCTCTGGTACATCAACGGCACGCACGCACAGGCGATTGACGACCACTGGAGCTACAAGTTCTCGGCCGGCGGTTACTCCCAGGACCCGCTGTCTCGCCCGACCGGCATCATCCCTGGCTCTCCTGGCGCCGGAACCCCGTATCCCGCCTTCACCAACAGCGGCACGAGCCAGCCGAAGTTCGACGGCCGCGTGGACTACGACTACGCCGACGGGGGGAAGCTGTCGTTCACCGGCGGCGTGGCCGGCACCAGGGGGATCATGCACACCGGCATTGGCCCCTTCGACATCAACAGCGGTTCGATCATGAGCTACGCGCGCACCAGCTTCGTGAGCAAGGGCTTCCACGCCGCCGTATTCGTGCAGGCGCTCGATGGCGATGCCACCAATCTCATCGCCCGCGACCCGACCGGATCGTTCATCCCGTTCGCCTTCAAGACGAAGACACTGGATCTCGAGGCGTCCGATGTGCACACCCTGGCCGGTCGCCACGTGGTCAGCTACGGCGGCAATCTCCGCCGCAACGTGTTCGACCTGTCGATCGCGCCGCGCGCTGACAATCGCACCGAGTTCGGGGTCTACGGGCAGGACGAAGTGTTCCTGTCGAATCATTTCCGGATTTCCGCGGGCGGGCGCGTCGATCGCTTCGACTATCTGGACAGCTTCGTGTTCTCGCCGCGCGTCGCGCTGTTGATCAAGCCGCAGGAACATCACACGGTGCGCCTGTCGTACAACCGCGCGTACCGGGCGCCGTCGGTACTCAACAACCATCTCGATGTGACCCTGACCGAGCCGATTCCACTCGGCCGGATCAATCCGGTGTTCGGGTCTGAGGTCTACCTGCTGCCGATCCGTCCCGTCGGCAACCCCGATCTGAAGGAGACGTCGCTCGACGCGTACGAGGTCGGATACACCGGCGTGCTGCACAATCGCACCGTGGTGTCGGCGGCGTACTACGTCAACAAGACCAGGAACGACATCTTCTTCACCGAGAACCGCAGCCTGCGGTGGACCTCCGCCAACCCGCCGCCGAACTGGGCGAATGGCAAGCTGCCCACCGCGCTCGTCGATCTGGTCAGCGGAGGGGTGGGGTTCCCGGCTTCGTTTACGTATTTGAACTTCGGCAAAACGACGCAGAAGGGTCTCGAACTGGGTGTGGATTCGTCGCTCAACGACGCGGTCAACGTGTTCGCGAACTACTCGTTCCAGGCCACGCCCGAGCCGGTCGGGTTCGACATCTCCGAGTTGAACCTCCCGGCAAAGAACCGGTTCAACATCGGCGCCGGGTTCAGCCACGGCCGCTTCCTGGGCAACGTGTCGATCAGCTACTCGGACAAGGCCTTCTGGCAGGATGTCCTCGACGATCGCTATCACGGCACGACCGAGGCCTACACGCTCGTCAATGCCGGCTTCGGCGTGCGCTGGGCCAGGAACCGCATCACGACCTCGGTCAAGGCCACGAACCTCGCCAACGACGACATCCAGCAGCACGTCTTCGGCGACGTCCTGAAGCGGCAGATCACCGGCGAATTGCGGGTGCGGTTCTAACCAGGAAACCGCGACGTACAATAGGGCTCGAGGCCGAGGGCTGAAGGCTGAAGGCAAACCAGCCTTCAGCCTTTCGCCCTCGGCCCTCAGTCTTTTTTGCATGATCCGCCTCCTCGCACTCGACCTTGACGGAACCATTCTCGACAGCCACGGCCAGGTGCCCGAAGCGAACCGGGCCGCGATCGCTCGCGCCATCGATGCCGGCGTGGAAGTCGCGCTGGCCACCGGCCGCCGCTATGATTTTGCCCTGCCGATCGTCGCGCGCCTGCCCGGGCCGCTGACGCTCATCCTCAGCAACGGCGCGATTGTCAAGACCCGGGAGGGAGAGACGCTGATGCGTCACCTGCTGCCGCGCGAGATTGCGCGCGACGTCATCCGCCGTGTCCCCCAACACCGCCTGGACACATCGGTGGTGTTCGATCGCCCACGCGAGGGGCAGGTCGTGTTCGAGGTGCTCGAATGGGATCATCCGCGCAAAGGCGCGTTCCTGGTGTCCAACCGGCCGTTCGTGTCGGAGGTGGCGCCGCTCGTCGATTGCCTCACCGAAGACCCGATCCAGGTGACGTTCTCGGGCGGCTGCGCCGAGATGCGCGTGCTCTTCGACGAGTTGGGTTCCGGCGAGGCCGAATTCACGGTGGCGCTGACCGAATACGCCCGGCGCGACTTCTCGCTCGTGGACGTCGTCAAGGCGGGCTGTTCGAAGGGGACGGCGCTGCGTGAATGGGCCGGGCGACGCGGCATTCCGCGTGAGTCGGTGATGGCGATGGGAGACAACCTGAACGATCTGCAGATGCTGGAGTTCGCCGGCACGCCGGTGCTGATGGGCAATGCGCTGGCCGAGTTGAAAGCGCGTGGATGGCCGGTCACCGGGTCGAACGATCAGGCGGGCGTCGCCCAGGCGATCGAGACGTTTATCCTCGCCAGGGCGTCCTAGAACGATGGCAATGGGCATGGGGCTTCGGCTCCCGAAGTCGGAGGGCTCTCGCGGTCATCGTCAGGGCCGCGGCGCCGTCGTGGCGGATACCAGCGAACCGAAGAAAACCAAGGCGGTGGTCACGACCGGAGCCTGGGAAGAGGCCAGGCGGATCATCTGGGTGCGCCGCGGCCGGCTCAGCCTGGGGCTCGCCGTGATGCTCGTCAACCGGATCTCGGGACTGGTCCTGCCGGCGACTTCCAAGTATTTGATCGACGACGTGATCGGCAAGCAGCGCGCGGACATGCTCGTGCCGCTGGCGCTCGCGGCCGGCGCCGCGACGTTGGTTCAGGCGCTGTCGTCGTTCGCGCTGTCTCAGCTGCTCGGCGTCGCCGCGCAGCGGGCGATTACCGAGATGCGCCGCCGCGTCGAAGCGCACGTCGCGCGGCTGCCGGTCAGCTACTTCGACTCGACCCAGGCCGGCGTCCTGATTTCCCGGATCATGAGTGACGCGGACGGCATCCGCAATCTGGTCGGCACGGGCCTGGTCCAGCTGGTCGGCAGCGTCGTCACGGCGCTCTTCGCGCTGGCGTATCTCTTCTACCTGAACTGGTATCTCACCTGCATCACGATTGTCGCGCTGGCGGCGTTCGGCGGCGCCATGGCGCTCGCCTTCAAGCGGCTCCGGCCGCTGTTCCGCGAGCGCGGCAAGATCAACGCCGAAGTCACGGGCCGGCTGAACGAAACGCTCGGCGGCATCCGCATCGTCAAGACCTATACCGCGGAGAAGCGCGAGGAACTGGTCTTCACCAGGGGGGTCAATCGCATCTTCAGGAACGTCGCGCAGTCGATCACCGGGGTCTCCGGGATTACCGCTTTCTCGACGGTCGTCGTCGGCGCCATCGGGGTGATCATGATCGTCGTCGGCGGCCACTCGATTCTTGACGGCCGGATGACCATCGGCGAGTTCATCAACTACATCCTGTTCACCGGGCTGATGGCCGCCCCGGTCGTCCAGATTGCCTCGATCGGCACGCAGATCACCGAGGCCTTCGCCGGACTCGATCGCATCCACGAGCTGATGTCGATGCGGACCGAGGACGACGAGGACAGCACGCGCGCGCCGCTCGGGGAAGTCGAAGGGTCGGTCGAGTTCGACGACGTGAGCTTCGAATATGACCCGGGAGTGCCGGTGCTGAAGCACGTCAGCTTCAGGGCGCCGGCCGGGACGACGACCGCGCTGGTCGGGTCGAGCGGCTCGGGCAAGAGCACGCTGATCAGCCTGGTGATGGCGTTCAACCGGCCGAAAGAGGGGCGCATTCTGGTGGACGGGCGGGAGCTTTCGACCTTCCGCCTGCGCGACTACCGGTCGCAGCTCGGCGTCGTGCTGCAGGACAATTTTCTGTTCGACGGCACGGTTGGCAGCAACATCCGCTACGGGCGCAAGGACGCGACCATGGACGAGATGCGCAAGGTGAGCCAGATCGCCCATGCCGACGAGTTCATCGAGGGGTTCGAAAAACAGTACGACACGATCGTCGGCGAGCGCGGCGTGAAGCTCTCCGGCGGGCAGCGGCAGCGGGTCGCGATCGCGCGGGCGATCCTCGCCGATCCCCGCATTCTGGTGCTCGACGAAGCGACCTCCAGCCTCGACAGCGAAAGCGAGGCGCTGATCCAGGACGGCCTCAACTCGCTGCGCGCCGGGCGCACGACCTTCGTCATTGCCCACCGCCTGTCCACCATCCGGAGCGCCAATCAGATTCTGGTCCTGGAGCATGGCGAGATCGTCGAGCGCGGGACGCATGCGCAGCTGATGGCGGTCGGCGGCCGGTATCGGACGCTCTACGATCGGCAGTACAACCTGGAGACCGACCGCTTCATCAATCCCGGAGAAGACTTCACGCCCGAGCCGGCGAAGGTCAAGGCGCCGGCGGCGCTGCGCACCAACGACGCGTTGTAGGGAGGGCTCGCTTCGCTCGCGTTTCGGGATCCGGCACAGGGTAGAATCAGCACGCCTCAGAGAGAACCAGCAATTACACATGCCTCAGTTCATCTACACCATGAAAGGGCTCGGGAAGGTCCATCTTCCCGACCACGTCGTCCTCAAGGACATCTGGCTGTCGTTTCTTCCCGGCGCGAAGATCGGCGTGCTCGGCCTCAACGGATCGGGCAAGAGCACGCTGCTGCGGATCATGGCGGGGCGCGAGCAGCAGTTCATCGGGGAAGCGTGGCCGGCCGAGGGGATCAGCATCGGGTTCCTGGAGCAGGAGCCGCAGCTCGACCCGAAGAAAACGGTCCTCGGCAACGTCGAGGAAGGGGTCTCCGAGCTGAAGGCGCTGCTGACCCGCTACGACGAGATCAACGCGAAGTTCGCCGAAGAGATGGCGCCGGAGGAGATGGACAAGATCCTCGAGGAACAGGGGAAGGTCCAGGATCGTATCGAAGCGGCCAACGGATGGGACCTCGACTCGCGGCTCGAGCTCGCGATGGACGCGCTCCGGTTGCCGCCGCCCGATGCCGACGTCACGACGCTGTCGGGTGGAGAACGCCGCCGCGTGGCGCTCTGCCGGCTGCTGCTGAAATCCCCGGACCTGCTCTTGCTCGACGAGCCGACGAAT
>JBDTSX010000382.1:0-5660 GCA_039930925.1 Acidobacteriota bacterium
TCGAATTCCAGACCGACGAGCACGTCGCCCCGATCGTCGCCGCCAAGTACCGCGACGCCAACATCCCGCTGATCGCGATCGAAGTGCCGCACCCTGGCGCCACCTATTTCGGGGCGAACAACTACGAGGCCGGGCTGATCGGCGGCCGGCATCTCGGGCGGTGGGCGAAGCAGCACTGGCACTCCGACGTCAACGAGATCGTCCTGCTGGCGCTCGAGCGCGCCGGCAGCCTCCCGAAGATGCGGCTGACCGGGATGCTGGTCGGCATGAAGGACGTCTATCCGCAGCTCGAGAACTGCCAGGTCACCTACCTCGAAGGGGACGGTAGATTGGGGGAGAGCTTCGAGGCGATGCGGCGGCACCTGCGATCCAGCCGCGGGCGACGCTTCCTGATCGGCGCGATCAACGATCCCAGCGCACTCGGCGCGCTGCGCGCGATGCAGGAAGCCGGACGCACCGAGACCTGCGCGATCATGGGGCAGAATGCGTCGCCGGAAGGACGCGCCGAACTGCGCGAGCCGGGCACGCGCCTGATCGGGTCAGTCGCCTACTTCCCCGAAAAGTACGGCGCCGAGATCGTCGCCGTCGCGCTCGACATCCTTCACCGGCGCCCGGTTCCGCCCGCCGTCTTCGTCAAGCACCAGCTGGTCACGCCGGAAACGGTGGATCACATCTATCCCAACGATCAGCTGATTCAGCTCGCCGCCAGCAACCTGTAGAGCGGCTCAACCGCAAGCGTCTCACCGCATCGATCACCCTTGGCGGCCGCGAAGGGTCTGAACGGTATCCCGCCGACGCGGAGACCGCCGGGCCTGCGGCCCGCACCTTCGCCTGCAAGGCCCGCAAGAAAATCAGGCCCCGCCGTTCAAAGAGCAGGAGGGACGAAACATGCGTGTTATCGCGCTCGCAGGAGCATTGTGTCTGGTGGGTTTGGGTCTGGGGTTCGCACCGCTCGCGCAGACGTCGTTGGGAACGGTGACCGGGTCGGTGAAGGACGGGACGGGAGCGGCGCTCCAGGGTGCGACGATCCGCCTGGCCGCGCAGGGCAGCACGCCGACCACGGTGCTGACCGATACCGCGGGGACCTTCACGTTCCGGCGCGTGCCGATCGCCGACTACGACGTCACCGCCACGCTGCCGGGGTTCGCCGCCTACACGACGCACGTTGCGGTTCGCGCCGGGTTCAGTACGCGCCTCGCAATCGTGTTGCGGATCAACGGCGTGGCTGAAGAGGTCCAGGTGGAGACCGATCCGTCCAACAGCGCCGCGAAAGTCGCCCGCAACACTCCGCCGAAGGACGCCGGGCGCGACCCGCGCCAGAACGGCGTGAGCGTACCGCGCGTTGCCGGAGGAGCCATCGGCGGAGTGGTCGCCGGCGGGCCGCCCGCACCTCCGTTCGCTCCCGGGGTGTCCCAGATGACGTACCCAGGATTCGCCGGGCGATCGCCCAGGCCGGAGTTCAACACCGCCGGCTATGACCGCATCGAAGACAATGCGTTCCACGCGGTCAGCCAGGATCCGCTGTCGACCTTTTCGATCGATGTCGATACCGCCTCCTACGCCAACGTGCGGCGCTTTCTGACTGCCGGAACACTTCCGCCGCCGGACGCCGTGCGCATCGAGGAGCTGATCAACTATTTCCGCTTCGACTATGCCCGGCCCGCGAAGGGCCTGCCGTTCTCGGTCACCACCGAGCTCACCCCCTGCCCCTGGAATCCGCAGCACCGGCTCGCGCTCGTCGGACTGCAGTCGCGCCCGCTCGATCAGGACGCGGTGCCGGCGCGCAACCTCGTGTTCCTGCTCGATGTCTCGGGGTCGATGAGCTCGTCCGACCGCCTGCCGCTCATCCGCACGGCGATGCGCATGCTGGTGGACACGCTCACCGCGCAGGACCGCATCGCGATCGTCGTCTATGCGGGCGCCAGCGGCGTGGTGCTGCCGTCAACCAGCGGCGCGCACAAGGAGCGGATTCACGAGGCGATTGCGCGCCTCGAAGCGGGCGGCTCGACCAACGGCGCCGCCGGCATCACCCTCGCGTATCAGGTCGCACAGGAGCAGTTCGTCCGCGGCGGTATCAACCGCGTGATCCTCGCGACCGACGGGGATTTCAACGTCGGCGTCACCAACCAGGGCGATCTGACCCGCCTGATCGAGGCCAAGCGGGCGACCGGCATCTTCCTGTCGGTCCTGGGCGTCGGCACCGGCAACCTCAAGGACTCGACGATGGAGACGCTGGCGGACAAGGGGAACGGCAACTACTCCTACCTCGACTCGCTGCAGGAGGCGCGCAAGGTGCTGGTGCGCGAAGCCGGCGCCACGCTCGTCACCGTCGGCAAGGACGTGAAGATCCAGGTCGAGTTCAATCCCGCGGCGGTCGGCGCCTACCGGTTGATCGGCTACGAGAACCGCGTCCTGCGGAGCGAGGATTTCAACGACGACCGGAAGGACGCCGGCGAGATTGGCGCGGGCCACACCGTGACGGCGCTCTACGAGATCGTGCCGGCGGGAACGGACCTCGAGCTCCCCGGCGTTGACCCGCTCAAGTATCAGCGGCCGCCGGCCGCGGCGCCGGGCGGCAGCCGCGACGAGCTGATGACGGTGAAGCTGCGCTACAAGGCGCCGGATGGCGACCAAAGCCGGCTGGTGAGCGTCACGGTGAAGAATCGCACCAGTGAGCTGTCGCCGAACGTGGGATTCGCCGCCGCGGTCGCGGAGTTCGGGATGCTGCTCCGCGCGTCGGAGCATCGCGGATCGTCGACCTACCAGGACGCGATCGCGCTCGCCCGCCGCTTCCGCGGCGCCGACAACGACGGCTATCGCGTCGAATTCATTCGCCTCGCGGAAATGGCGGAGGCGCTGGGACGACAGACGCGGAAGGAATAGGCGCTGGGCTTTGGGCTTTGGGCTTTGGGCTTTGGGCTTTGGGTCTTGGGCTTTGGGTTTGGGAAGGGTCCGGCCTAAGCCGGATCCTCACCAGGCCCTCAGCCCTTTGCCTTCAGTGCGCCGAAGCCCAAGGCCCGAGGCGTGACAGCCCAAAGCCCAAGGCCCAATAGCCGTGATCACCGCAGGAACGCCTCCGGCAGTCCGCCATCCACCGGGATGACGTGGCCGGTGGTCTTGGCGCTCTGGTCGCCGGCGAGCCAGCAGATCGCGTTGGCGTTGTCGATCGGCAGAATCGGACGGCGGGTGATGGTTCGGCGCGCGTAGAACTCCGCCAGCTTGGACCGCAGCTCCTCGGTCGATTCCGATTCGTCGAACGCCAGGTTGTACTTCTTGAGCGAGACCATGACGCGATCGCGCGGGAACATCGCCGACCCCGCGACGACGGTCGCTGGAGCGATCCCGTTGACGCGCACCAGCGGGCCGAGGCCAATCGCCAGCTCGCGAATCAGGTGATTGACCGCCGACTTGCTGATGTCGTACGCCTCGCTACCGGACTTCGGGACCACCGCGTTGGCCGAGCTCGTCAACACCATCGAGGCCGGCAGCTTCTGGGCCTTGAGCACCTTGCCGGCTTCCTCCGCGAGAATGAAATTGGAGGTGACGTTGATGTGGAACGTGCGGCTCCACACCGCTTCCGCCGGCACCGACGGATCCGGGGTCGGAAAGATCGCCGCGGTGTTGACGATCGAATCGAAGCCGCCGTATTGCAGCACCGCCGCCGGCAGCCCGGCCGCCATCGTCGCCCGATCCGTCAGGTCCATCGGCGCCGTCATCACCATCTCCGCCGACGACACCTTCACCGCCTCGGCCCTGGTCTCGTCGGCGCCGGCGGTGTTCATGTCCGCGATCACGACGTGCCCGCCGCGCTTTGCGATCTGCATCGCCACCTCGCGCCCGATCCCGCTGCCGCCGCCGACCACCACCACCACCTTGCGGCTGAACTCCTTTTCCGCGGGCATCCGCTGCAGCTTGGCTTCCTCGAGCGCCCAGTACTCGATCCGGAACGCCTCCGTGCGCGGCAGCGCCACGTAGTTGTGGAAGCTCTTAAAATCCCCGGCCTGCTCGGGGCGCCGCACCTGCGGCAGGATCCCGCCGGCCCCGCCGCCGCCTGCCTCTTCGAGCGCGTTCGCGCCGGCCATCACGTGGATCGCGTTGACGAAGAACTCCGAGGTGATGCGCGCCTCGCGCTTGTCCTTGCCGAAGCCGAACAGGCCGAGGCCAGGCACGATGACCACCGATGGATTCGCGTCACGGAGCGCCGGCGACGCTTTCTCGGCGCAGGCGTGGTAGTACTCCGCATAGCCGGCGCGGTAGTGCTCCGCGCGCTCGCTGATGCGCGTCTCCACCGCCGAGAGATCCTCGGCGGCCGGGTTCCAGGGGATGAACATCGGCGAGATGCGCGTCCGGAGAAAATGATCCGGACAGCTGGTCCCCATCCGGCAGAGGTCTTCGGCCCAGGCTGAATTCGCGAACGTCAGCGCGTCGGGCGAGCCGTCGAAGTGCGCAATCACGCGGCGGTTCGACGAGACGATGCCGCGCAGGTACGGGAGGAGCGTCGCGACCTTCGTCTCGCGGTCGGCGACTTCAGCGGTCACGACGGCGCCGCCGAAGAGCGGCTGGCCCGAGCGCGTCGCGTGCTCCTGGATGAACGCCCCCATTTCGCTGATCGTGCGGATGCTGCTGACGTAGCACTCGCGCTGCGTCTCGCCCCACGTGAAGAGGCCGTGCCCGCCGAGGATCAGGCCGTCGGCGCCGGGGTTGGCCTCGACCGAGCGCTTCAGCATCAGGGCCAGCTCGAAGCCGGGGCGCTGCCAGGGCACCCAGATGATGTGGCGGTCATACTGCGCGTTGAACTCCTGCATCTTCTTCTCGCCGTTAGCGCTCGCGGCGAGCGCGATCGCCCAGTCGGGATGCAGGTGATCGACGTGCGGGAACGGCAGGAACGCATGGAGCGGGGTGTCAATCGAGGCGGCGACGCGGCTCTCGCCGAACGCGCAGAGCGGGTACATCCCGACCATCGCGTCCTCGAGCGACTCGCCGCCGTAGCGGCCGATCAGGCTGTCCAACTTGTCCATGTAGAGGATCGCGAACCCGCCGTTGGCGATCGAGCGCAGGTCTCCCCCGCTGCCCTTGACCGCCATCACCCGCTGCGGCTGGCCGGTGAGCGGATCGGTCAGGTCGAACTTGGAGCTCGTGTTGCCGCCGCCGAAGTTCGTGATCCGCAGATCGGCGCCGAGCAGATTGGAGCGGTAGCGCAGCAGGTCGAGCGGCTGGTCCGCGAGCCGCGCCGCCTCCTGCTCGTCCCACAGGTCTTCGAGCAGCAGCGGCTGCGCGCCCTTGGCGGACGGGTGTGCTTGGGCCGACGAGCGGGCGGGGGGCGCGGTTGTGTCAGACACAGGTCATCTCCACGTAGTCCTGAAAACGCGCGTAGTGTGCATCCCACACGTCCGCGCTCGAGGGTTGGAATCGTTCCACCGGGAACGAGCGTTCGATGATCGCGCGGGCCTCGGCAATTGAGGAGACCGCCCCGGTGGCGAGCATCTGCATGGCGATGTTGCCGAGCGCGGTCGCCTCGACCGGGCCCGCCACCACCGCGCGGCCGGTCGCGTCGGCGGTGAATTGGTTGAGCAGGCGATTGCGCGAGCCGCCGCCGACGATCCGGATCTCGGTGAACCGCGCGCCGGTCAGCTCCTCGAGCGACTCGAGTACGACGCGGT
>JBDTSX010000383.1:0-5654 GCA_039930925.1 Acidobacteriota bacterium
TTCAGGAACATCTCTACGCGCTCGCGATTCTCGGCGTGCTGACGAGCGTCGTCTCGGTCTTCTTCTACCTGCGCATCGTGGTGATGATGTACATGACCGAAGACGCCGAGATCGTGCGTCCGAGAGTCTCCGCCGTCGCGATGACCGGGCTCGCCCTGGCCACCCTGGCGGTGTTCTATCTGGGTATTCTTCCGAGCCGCGTCCTCAACCTGGCGCTCGATTCCATCTCCACAATCTTCTAAGCCGCCGGGCCGGCCGCTTTGCGCCTCCGCCGCCGGCGTCCTGCGCACGGCAGCGGAGCGCAGGTGCTGACGACGCCGCGAACACATCCCGCTTCCCGGCTGTCCCGCATCGCCGGCCTCATCCCCCGCCCGATATAATGTGCACCTTCCCACGAGTCGACCGAGAGTGGTTCCGATGAATGCAATTTCACGACTGATCGCGATTGCCGGCACGGCTGTTCTCGGCCTGACCGCTGCTCTCTCCGGTCAGGGCGCCGGTCTCGATGCGCGCGCCCTTCGCGGCCTCGAGTTCCGCGGGCTCGGCCCGGCCCTGGCGACCGGCCGGGTGCAGGACATCGAGATCGATCCGAAGAATCCGAGCGTCTGGTACGTCGCGACGGCATTCGGCGGCCTGTGGAAGACCGTCAACCGCGGCGTCACCTTCAAGCCGGTCTTCGACGACCAGGGAGCGTTCACGCTCTGCTGCGTCGTCGTCGATCCGAAGGACTCGAACGTGGTCTGGGTCGGGTCGGGGGAGAACGCCAGCCAGCGCAGCGCGCATTTCGGGGATGGCGTCTACAAGTCAACGGACGCCGGCCAGACCTGGAAGCGGATGGGGCTCGAGAGCTCCGAGCACATCGGCAAGATTCTGATCGATCCACGCAACTCGCGCATCGTGTATGTCGCGTCCCAGGGCCCGCTGTGGTCGGCCGGCGGCGAGCGCGGCCTCTACAAGACGACCGACGGCGGCACGACGTGGACCGCCATCCTCACGATCAGTCCCGACACGGGAATCAGCGACATCGTCTTCGAGCCGAAGAACCCGGATGTCATCTATGCCTCGGCCTATCAGCGGCGCCGCGCCGTCGGACAGATGATCGGCGGCGGCCCCGAGGGCGGTATTTTCAAGACCACCAACGCCGGCAAGAGCTGGAAGAAGCTGTCGAAGGGGCTGCCGCAGGACGACATGGGACGGGTAGCGCTCGGGGTAGACCCGCGGCATCCGTCCACCGTGTTCGCGTTGATCAGCGCCAAGGCGCCGCGCACCGGGCGGGGGGCGCCGCCGCCGGCCGAGACGCCGGGCCCGCAATCCGCGCCGGTCGTGGACGAAGCAGGATTCTATCGATCGGACGATTCCGGCGCGTCGTGGGAGAGGATTGGCCGCACGGTCGCGGCGCCGGCCAGGGGCGCCCGCGGCGGCGCGGCCGGCGGGCAGGAACCCGAGGGGCCGACCAACGATGCCGCGCAGGGAACCTGGTATCGCGGCGGCGGCGCGGCGTACTACCAGGAAATCTTCGTCGATCCGTACCGGCCCGACACGATCTGGTCCGTCAACACGAATCTCGAACGCAGCCAGGACGGCGGGAAGCTGTGGCGCCCAGTGCACTGGGAAGACGCCGGAATGCACGTCGATCATCACGTCGTCGAATTCGATCCGAGCGATCGCAATCACCTGCTGATCGGCAACGACGGCGGCCTCTACGAGACCTACGACGAAGGCGCCACGTTCCGTTTTTTCGCGAGCCTGCCGGTGACGCAGTACTACCGCGTATCGGTGGACAACGCCAAGCCCTTCTACCGCGTGTGCGGCGGCGCGCAGGACAACTGGTCCACGTGCGGCCCATCGCGGACGATGCACCCGTGGGGGATCCGCACCAGCGACTGGTACATCGTCGGCGGCGGCGACGGGTTCCAGACCCGTAGCGATCCGGAGGATCCGGATGTGGTGTATGCGACCTCGCAGGACGGCAATCTCTCGCGCTTCGATTTGCACACCGGGCGGTCCACCAACATCCGGCCGCGGCTCGCCGGAATCCAGGAGAATACCGAGGAAGAGGACGAGGAAGAGTCAGAGGAGACGAAGGAGGCCGACGATCAGGATGCCGCGGCGCAAGGCGGGGGCCGCGGCGGCGCGGGCGCCGATCGGGCGAACTGGGACGCGCCGTACATCATCAGCCCGCACGCCTCGCGACGGCTCTACTGGGCGAGCAACTACGTGTACCGCTCGGACGACCGCGGCGACAGCTGGAGCCGGATCAGTCCGGACCTCACGCGTCAGCTGAAGTGGAACGAGCTGCCGATCATGGGCAAGGTGTGGCCGGCCGATTCGGTGGCCTACCACGAGTCCACCACCGCGCTCAGCAATGTCGTCTCGCTCGACGAGTCGCCGCTGATGGAAGGGCTCATCTACGCCGGGACCGACGACGGGCTCTTGCAGGTGACCGACGACGGGGGCAAGAACTGGCGGCGCATCGAGCAGTTCCCCGGAGTGCCGCAAGACACCTATGTGTCGGACGTGTTCGCCTCGCCGCGGGACGCGGATACGGTGTTTGTCGCGCTCAACAACTGGCAGCGCGGCGACTATCGGCCGTATCTGGTGAAGAGCACCGACCGCGGCCGAACCTGGACCAACATCTCGGCCAACCTCCCGGATCGCCACGACGTCTGGTCGGTGATCCAGGATCATCTGAACGGCGACTTGTTGTTTGCCGGCACCGAGTTCGGGCTGTTCACGAGCGTGGACGGCGGCGGCAGCTGGGTACAGCTGCAAGGCGGCCTGCCGACGATCCAGGTGCGGGACATGGCGGTGCAGAAGCGCGAGAACGATCTCGTGCTCGGCACCTTCGGCCGCGGCATCTACGTGCTGGACGACTACAGCGCCCTCCGCGAGATCACGCCGCAGGCGCTTGGCGAGGAGGCGCGGCTGTTCCCGCTGCGCGGCGCATACGTCTACAACCCGATTGGACTCGCGCCGGCAGGGACGGCCGGTCTCGGCCCAATGGCCGGCAACTGGACAGCGCCGAACCCGCCGTTCGGCGCGATCTTCACCTATAACGTCGGACGGGCGCTGCCGGCGGATACGCGCCTGGTGCTGAGCATCACGGACGAGAGTGGCCGGCAGATCCGGCGGATCGATCTCGACAAGACGCCGGGGCTGCGACGCGTCACGTGGAACCTGCGGGGCAATGCCGTCGCTGCGGCGAATGCCCCGGCCGGCCGCGGCGCCGGATTCGGCGGGCGGGCGTCGGCGCAGCCGCCGCTGGTTGCGGCAGGACGCTATTACGGAACGATCGGCAAGCTGGCCGGTGACATGGTGACCCCAATCGGTCCGCCGCAGCCGTTTTCGGTCGTGCAGATTCCGCAGTAGCCGGGGTCGTTACCGCAGGCGCTCGACTCAGATGATTCGCGGTGCTACACCGGCGATGGGGCGGCGCGATCGACGCTTCTGCCCACGGCGTCCGCGACCAGCGCATCGTCGTCCGGATCAACCGTGCGGAGGTCGAGGATGACCGTTCCGTCCTCGATGCGCGCGATCACCGGAACGGCCTGGTGGCGCAGGTGACGTTCGAGGCCTGTTGCCGATAACGACGGGTGGGTGAGCGCGACGAGCCTGGTGGGCAGCGCGGATCCCGGCGCACTGCCGCCGCCGACGGTCGAGTGCCCCTCGAGCACCGCGGCCGTCACGCCGTTTGCCGACACCGCGGCGGCTAGCGCATTCGCCCGAACCCCCAGCGCGTCCGCCGTCTGCGCGAGCATCCTTGCCACCGGCACGGTCTCGTGCGCGCGTCCGGCCGCGTATTCTTCGAGCGTCGCTTCGAGCGCCGCGTAGGTCAGCTTGTCGACCCGAAGAGCCCGCATCAACGGATGCTGGCGGATCCGCGAGATCGCTGCCGCGGTGCCGGCGATGATTCCAGCCTGAGGCCCACCGAGCAGCTTGTCGCCGCTGAACATCGCGACGTCCACACCGGCCGCGATGCTGCGCGCGACGAGAGGCTCGTCGCCGAGCGCCGCCGGCGCCGAATCGAACGCCAGATAGCCGCTGCCGACGTCCTCGGCGACCGGCACACCGAAGCGACGTCCGAGGTCCACCAGCTCGGCGAGCGACGCTCGGGCGGTGAAGCCCTCGATGCGGAAGTTCGACGGGTGGACGCGCAGGATGAGCGCGGTCCGTTCGCTGATCGCGGCCGCATAGTCCGACGCGCGGGTCCGGTTGGTCGTGCCCACTTCGCGCAGGATCGCGCCGGACTGCGCCAGCACGTCAGGGACGCGGAACCCACCGCCGATCTCGACCAGCTCGCCGCGCGAGATGACGACCTCACGCCCCTGCGCCATGGCCGCGAGCACCAGCAGCGTGGCGGCCGCGTTGTTGTTGACGACGACGGCGGCCGCGGCGCCGGTGATGCGGCAGAGCAGGCGTTCCGCGTGGACGTCTCGACGTCCCCGCTCGCCGCGTTCGAGGTCGTATTCCAGGTTGGTGTAGCCGGCCGCCAGCACCGCGACCCGCGCCGCCGCGGCGCGGGCCAGCGGCGCACGTCCGAGATTGGTGTGAAGGACGACGCCGGTCGCGTTGATGACACGCCGCAGCGAGGGGATCGATGCGATCGCGAGCCGCTCGGCGACAGCCTGCTCGATCGTTTCGCCGACGCTGGCGGCATCCGAGTCAGCGGGTCGCTGGGGTTGCGCGCGGAGGGCCGCCGCTTCGGCCCGCAGCGCGTCCACGATCGCCGCGCGGCCATAGCGCGCTTCGAGGTCACGCAGGGCCGGCCGCTGACGCAGTTGTTCGATTGATGGAATAAGGCGCAATCTCGTCTCAGCCCGATCCGGGATCCCGCGCCCGCGTCGTCCCTCGGGCGGTTTCAGGATATCATTTCGTTTTCCATGAACACGAAGGGTTCACCGCCGCTCGCCGGCCGGACGATTGACAACACCGCCCCCGAGGTAGCGGCGCGCGAGTATCGTCCGGTCGAGCGCTTCTGGCCGTATGTCGACCTCCCGGAGCAGCCGACCGACGAGGAATTGGCGGCGCTCAGCCCCGAGCTCTCGGAGGCGCTCTTCGGTACGCCGAAGCTCCCGTTCTCCGTGTCGGTCGAGTTTCCGCGGTTCGACGGGCCCGACTACCCGCGCGCGCTGGAGATGGCCCGCGCCGCCGCCGAGTACCGCGAACTCGGAGCGGGGCAGGCACTCAGGCACCGCGCGCGATTCTATCCGCAGGACGCGAAGCAGCTGCGTGACCTCTTCGAGGTGGTCGGCCGGTTCGATGCGAGCGAGGTGCTGATCGACGACCGGCCGGTGCCATATGCCCGGGAGCTGTGGCTGCCCTTGTTGTGGTTCCTGATTCGGTAGCCGGCTGATGGCAGAGCAGCCGGACGTCAAGCGCGACCTGCAGGTGCTCGAAGTGACGCTGAAGCAGCTCGAGGCGGAGTACAACATGTTCTTCGCCGGCCGTGCGCCGCGTCCGCCCTGGGAAACGCGTGGCCGGGTCGAGGCGATCGTCAAGCGCTGGGATCGCGGCCACATCGACACGGCGCTCGATCGGTTCCGCTTTCAGACGCTGCAATCGCGGTTCGCCTCGTTCGTGGACCTCTGGGATCGCGGGCAGCGGGCGCGCGAGGAAGGCCGGCCCGGACCGTTCGCGCAGCCGCGGCCCAGGGA